>JBAXNZ010000039.1:0-7304 GCA_037133515.1 bacterium | reverse complement strand
AAGTCTATAAACACTTGAATTATAAGAAGGTTGATTTTCCGGTTGCGGAGAGGGTAGCGGAAGAGATTATTTCGCTTCCCATGTACCCGCATCTAAAATCAGCGCAGATTAGTTTTATCTGCGATAAGCTAAAAGAAGTAACCAAAAGTTAAGCATGGAAGAAAAGTTCCCGCTTTCAATAGTAGTATTGACTAAAAATGAAGAGGCGCGCATTACACAGTGCCTGGATTCTGCTCGCTGGGCAGATGAGATCATTGTAGTTGATGATGAAAGCACGGATAGGACCGTGGAGATTGTCAAAAGATATACGGATAAGGTATTCTTCAGGAAGATGGATGTAGAAGGTAGGCATAGGAACTGGGCCTACGCAAAAGCCAAGAATACCTGGGTCTTTAGCCTTGATGCAGATGAGATTATCACCCCTGAATTACAGGATGAGATAAGGAGGACCTTAAAGAGTGAACGCCAAGAGAACGGTTTTACCGTACCGCGCAGGAATTATATCGGCGATTACTGGGTAAAATATGCAGGCTGGTATCCCAGCCCACAGCTTAAGTTATTTAAACGGGATAAATTCCGCTATGAAGAGGTGGCAGTGCATCCGCGCGCTTTTATGGATGACCCCTGCGGACATCTAGCTTGTGATTTAATACATTATTCTTACAGGAACCTGGAGGATTTTCTAGGTAAGCTTAATAACCAGACTACGCGCGAGGCCGAGAAGTGGTTCAACCAGCATAAGCCTATGCGTCTGGGCCGTTTTATCTGGAGGAGCGTGGATAGGTTTACACGCACCTATATAGGAAGAAAAGGATATAAAGACGGCTTCTTAGGTTTTATGGTTGCTTTTTTTGCCGGTTTTTATCAGATTATGAGCTATTTAAAGTATAGGGAATTAGTGATGCGTAAGGAGGAAACAAGATGAGGATTTTAGTTACGGGCGGCGCGGGTTTAGTAGGCAGCCATGCAGCGGAGTTCTTTGCCCTAAACAATCCTAAAAATAAAGTCATTGTCCTGGATAACCTGATGCGCTCTAAGATTTTTGGCTATGATAAGGACTCGGTAGAGTTCAACTGGAAGTACCTTAAAAAATTCAAGAATATCGAGCGCATTAAGGGCGATGTGCGTAATGACAAGGATGTTGCCAGGGCGATAGGCAAGGGTGTGGATGTATTGATTCATACCGCAGGCCAACCCGGCGTACCCTCCAGCGTGCGGCGGCCTTTAGAAGATTTCAGTATTAATGCCTTCGGTACGCTCAATGTTTTAGAGGCAGCGCGTAAAAAATCGAAGGATACCATTGTAATCTATTGCTCCACAAACAAGGTTTACGGAGAGAATGTAGACAAGCTTGTTTTGACTGAAAAAGAAAAAAGGTATACTTTTAAGGATGTTTCTGGCGTCAGTGAGGATATGTGCACTGACCTGACCGGTCACACCCCTTATGGAGTCTCAAAGTTGGTGGGGGATTTATATGTCCAGGAATACAGTCATATTTACAAGATGAAGACAGCGGTATTTCGCATGTCCTGTACTTACGGCACCCGACAGTTCGGTTTTGAGGATCAGGGCTGGGTCGCCTGGTTCATCATCGCTACGCTTTTTAATAGAGGAATAACTATTTACGGCAACGGTAAGCAGGTGCGCGATATGCTTTACGCCGATGACCTGGTGGATGCCTTCAACCTTTTCATTAACAGCGACTTAAAAAGAGCCCTCTTTAATATCGGAGGCGGCCCGGATAATACGATTTCGCTCCTTGAATTCCTGGAGGAGTTGCAAATTCTCACCGGTAAGATTCCCAAGGTAGGTTTTGCTGACTGGCGGCCGTCAGATCAGAAGGTTTATATTACCGATACCACGAAACTAGAAAAGACGCTCGGCTGGAAGGCCAAGACCAATGTCAAGCAAGGCATAAGGCAGCTGACTGAATGGGTCAAAGAGAATAAAGCCTGCTTTGTTTAAGACTCTTATCTATGAAAGTAGTATTTCTAGACAGAGATGGCGTTATCAATAAGTATCCGGGAGATAAAGAATACGTCAAATCCTGGAGAGAATTCAAATTCCTGCCTAAAGTAAAATCAAGCCTCAAAAAACTGAACTCCCGTGGATACCGGATATTTGTCATCTCTAACCAGGCCGGCGTCTCTAAGGGGATCTACTCCCAAAAAAGCCTGGATCTGATTACCAAAAACATGCTTAAAGAGCTTGGCTCGCAGGGAATTACCCTGGGCGGAGTTTATTATTGTACGCACAGAAAAGAGGCAAACTGCTCCTGCCGTAAACCCAGGACCGGCCTGATCGATAAAGCTGTGAATAAGCTAAAAAAAGAAGGGCTAGCCATAGAGCGTAAGAAAAGCTTCTTTGTGGGCGATACCATAATCGATATGCAGGCAGGTAAACTCGCCCGCCTCAATACCATCTTAATCTTCTCCGGCAAAGAAAAGCCGCAAAACAAAGATATTTGGGAAACACTCCCTGATTATACTGCAGCTGATTTATCTAAAGCAGTTGAGCTTATCCTTAAGCAATGAAAATATTTATCGTGCACGCCTCAGCAGGCGCGGGACACAGGCGTTCTGCAGAGGCAATATATAATTATTTTAAAGAAAATTGCAGCTCCCACGAAATACAAATAATAGATGTATTAGATAAAACTCACCCTTTATTCAAAAAGATATACAGCTGGGGTTATCTTTTCCTGGTTAACCACGCCACCTGGGTTTGGCAGTTTAGTTTCTGGTTTACTTCACTGCAGAGCCTTAAACCCCTCAATGACTTCCTAAACTTCCTTACTGATCGCTTAAACGCCAAAGAATTCTCCGAATTTTTGATTCAGGAGAATCCCGATTATGTGATTGCAACTCACTTCATGCCTTCCGAGATTACCGCTTACCTTAAAAAGAAGGACTGTATAAAATCAAAATTGATTACTGTAGTCACTGATTTTGCAGTACATCCATATTGGATATACAAAGGCACGAATACTTATATTGTAGCCTCTGATTTTGCCAAGGCCCAGCTTATAAGCGCCGGCGTCAATGAGGAGCAGGTAAAAGAATCCGGGATACCCGTAGATGCTAAGTTTTTCTTAAAATACGACCGTAGCAACTTGGCCGATAAATTCACTATCCTGCTTGTCACCGGCTCATTTGGCCTGGGGCCCATAGAAGAGATCGTCGAGTTATTATATAAAGATATGCAGATTTTGGTTGTCTGCGCCAGGAATAAAAGATTGTATCAACGGCTGACCAAAAAGAATTATCCTGGCGTTAGGGTTTTTGGTTTTGTGGATAATATAGAGGAGTTGATGGCAGTCTCGGATATCGTTATCACCAAGCCCGGAGGCCTGACTATTGCCGAAGTTTTAGCCATAGGATTAGTTCCTGTGTTTATCTCACCCATACCAGGCCAGGAGACAAAGAATATAGAGGTATTGCGAAGATACGGGATAGGCGATACGGCAGGTTCCCTGGCGGCATTAAAAGAAATCATCCTGGATTATAAAGGACATCCGGATAAGTTGGAGAGGATGAGAAAAAATATAATGACATTCAGAAAACCGCATCCCGCAAAAGGGCTTTGTAATGTTATATGCTAAGGTTGTCTTAGGTCTATCTGTAGAAGGCCCCTTTGATTATATCGTGCCGCAGAGTTTACTAAAGATACAACCGGGCTCCAGGGTGCGTATTTCTTTTGGCACGCGTAAGCTCATCGGCTATGTAGTAGGTCTTACCCCTAAAACCAAAATTAAGAAACTCAAGCCTATTTTAGGCCCTATTGATGAAAGGCCTATCTTAGATAAGAATATGCTCTCCCTCACCAAGGAGCTCTCAGAATACTATTGCTGTTCCTGGGGCGAGGCCATTGAAACCGCCCTGCCGCAGGCCTTAAGGAAAGGCAAAGCCCTGCCGGTGATAAATTATCCTGCTGTCCAAGAAAAGGGAAACGGTCCCTTTCAGACCATACTCATACATGACCAGGATGGAGGCAGGCGCTGGGATTATTACATTGAGGCAATAAAAGAAGTTTTATCGCGTAAAAAATCAGCCATAGTCATTTTGCCTAATATAGAGGCGGTCTCTGCCGCCGAAGAAATTATCAAATCCAGGCTGCAATGCAGCCTGCTTACTTTACACAGGAAGCAGGTACATGAGCTAGAGGCCTGGGCTGATATTAAAGCAGGCAAGGTAGATTTGGCCCTCGGTACCCGCTCCAGTGTCTTCGCTCCTTTTCCTAACCTGGGACTGGTAATTATCGACGAGGAAGAAGATTTTGTCTATAAACAGGACCAGGTCCCGCATTATCATGCCAGAGAAGTTGCCTTTATGCGCGTAAAGAGAGAAAAGGCCAATCTTATCTTAGGTAGTAGTACTCCTTCTTTGGAGAGCATATCTTTAGCCAGAGAAGGCAAGATCAGCTATCTTTTTATGCCTCGCGATAGCGCCTTTGCAGAAGTAAAGATCACAGACTCAAGGAGGCTTGAGTCCTTCGAGAGAAAAAAGAGCGCAGGGCTCTCCAGGCACTTGCAGGATGACATCCTGCAAGGATTGAATTCAAAGAGCAAGATACTCATATTTTTGAACCGCAAAGGCTTCGCCACCTTTGCCAGCTGCAATTCCTGCGGGGCTACTTTGAAATGCCCGCGCTGTAATATTAATTTAGTCTATCATTTTAAAGAGAGCAACTTAGGTTGTCATTACTGTAATTTTAAGATACCGCCGCCTGAGTCCTGTCCGGAGTGTAACAGGGGTTATATAAAATACTCAGGCGCAGGGATAGAGAAGGTAGAGAGTGAGTTGTCCCGCATCTTCCCTCAGGCAAGGATTAAGCTGTTGAATGATAAGTCCGGCAACGAAAACCTTAAAGAGACCGATATCTTTATAGCCACCGAATCTATCTTAGGTTCAAAATATAAATTTGATATTGCGGTGGCCTTATCCATAGACAACTCCTTGAATCGAGTTGATTTGCGTGCCAGCGAAAAGGCATTCAGGCTGCTCTACGGCCTCCTGTCATTAGCAAAGGAGAGGCTCTTGATACAAACCAGCCTTCCGGGGCATCATGTTTTTACCAGCTTAGCGCAAAAAGATACAAACATTTTTTATACCGAGGAGCTAAAGCAGAGAAAACAACTCAGTTTCCCTCCCTATGCTCATTTGGGCCTGGCCAAGATTCGCGGAAAGAAGGAATCGCGGGTAAAAGATATTGCAAGCGCTTTATTTAAACATTTGCGCGGCCGCAATAAAGGTAAAGGGGTAAAGGTTATCAGCCTTAACGCAGCCCAGCCCGCTCAGTTACGCGGTAATTTTTACTGGCAGATTTTACTGCGTTCAGGCAGCCCTCAGAAGATCAGTAAATTCTTAAAAATAAACCTAAAAGATTTCCGTCATTCGGGTATAATAATAACAGTAGATATAGACCCGTTATAACTTAAGATGAATATAGTATTTTTTGGAAGCTCACAATTTGCCCTACCATCACTGAAGGCCTTAATAGCTGCCGGCTATGATATTGCCTGCGTAGTGACGCAGCCGGATAAAGAGAAGGGGAGGGGCCTGGAAATTTCTGCTACAAAGGTCAAGGTTGAGTCTAAGGTTAGGAAGTTAGAGGTTTATCAGCCGGATAATATCAATACTTCCTCGTCGGTAAAATTCCTGAAAAGCCTTAAGCCGGATTTATTTATTATAATTGCCTACGGCCAGATATTATCGCAGGAGGTTTTAGACATACCCAAGCTTCTGGCCATAAACCTGCATGCCTCGCTTCTGCCGGCTTACCGCGGCGCGGCCCCTATAAACTGGGCGATTATCAAGGGAGAAAAGGCGAGCGGGGTAACCATAATGAAGGTAATTAAGCAGATGGATGCCGGCCCGATCATGCTGCAGAAGAAACTTGCGATTGAAGATTCTGATACTGCGGTTACCTTAGAGGAGAAATTATCTAAACTCGGAGCAGAGGCATTGCTAGAGGCGCTTGGAGAGATTGCATCTGGGACTTACAAGTCAGTGCCGCAGAATAATAAAGATGCCAGCCTTGCCCCAAAGCTTAAGAAGGCAGATGGACTGATTGACTGGAATAAGCCCGCGCAAGATATTTCTAATTTGGTTAGAGGCACACTTCCCTGGCCGGGCGCTTATACCCATTATAAAGGCAAGCTATTGAAGATATATGATGCTAAGAGTATCAAGGCGTCAAACTATCAAGGTGTCAAAGAGCCCGGCACTATAGCCGATATTTCAAAAGATGGGATTGCGGTGGTAACAGGAGAGGGAGAGCTGCTAATCAAAGAGCTGCAGCCTGAAGGTAAAAGAAGGATGACCGCCTCCGAATTTCTCTCCGGCCAAAAAGGGACCGTTTCCCTTTTCTTAAAATAGGGACCGTTTCCATTTTTTAAAGGAAGAGGTGGTCGCAATTTGCGACCACCTTAAAAGAGAAAAATAGAAACGTCCCCTTTTTCAGAAAAAACATTTGCATTTTGAATAGAGTATGTTAAAATAAATACCAGTGTATTAACGTTTTCTTAACCAATTGTCTTTATAATAAATGCCGGAATTAAGAAAAGACCCGATTATAGGTAGGTGGGTTATCATAGCCACTGACCGCGCAAGGCGGCCGGACCAGTTCTCAAGCCAGGCGCAAGAATCGCCTATAGAGAAGTCCTGTCATTTCTGCGAAGGAAGCGAATCCCAAACTCCCCCTGAAATATACTCCGTAAGGCCGCGCCGCACAGCGCCAAACACCCCGGGCTGGGAGCTGCGCGTTATCCCCAGCATCGCGCCCTTTTTAAAAGTAGAGGGTGACCTTGACCGCAGGGGCAAGGGCCTCTATGACGTAATGAGTGGTATCGGCGCCCACGAAGTAATCATCGAAACCAACCAGCATATCGATAATATAGCGGATTTAGGCGAAGAGCAGATCTCACGGGTGTTTACCTGTTATATAGACAGGATGACTGACTTGGAGCGTGACCTGCGCCTGAAATACGCCCTTATCTTTAAAAACCACGGCTGGATAGCAGGAGGCGGCCACACTAAGCATTCCCGTTCCCAGCTCATCGCCACACCGGTTAACCCCAAGCGCGTCAAAGAAGAGCTCATTGGCGCCAGGCATTATTATGATTATCATGAAAGGTGCGTATTCTGCGATCTTATAAAACAGGAGATGCAATCAAAAGAGCGCCTGATATTAGATATAGACGGCTTTATCGCCATCGCGCCCTTTGCCGCCAGGTTCCCATTTGAAGTCTGGATCATGCCCAAGAAGCATTCCTGCGATTTCACTAAACTTGAAATGAACCAGCG
>JBAXNZ010000038.1:0-7385 GCA_037133515.1 bacterium | reverse complement strand
GGCATGCCTATCTTTCTTCCGAGGGGCCGAAGGTTACCTTATTTTCAAGCGATAAGGGCTCCGAGACGGTGAAGTTTGACAATAAATCCCGCGCTGCAAACTATCTAAGGAGCGCTAAAGGAAATTTCACCAGGCGTGAATATGTTGCTGCTTTAAAGGAGGCAACTGTAGCAGGGTACCTCGATCCTTCCAATAACGAAATAAACGAATTTGTAGAGAAGGTTCGTAAAAAACTCTTAGAATAGAAGACTACACCTTCGCCACTCCCTACTAGTTTCCATGTTTAATTAATGTTCGGAAAAAAGCTTTATCTGATCGATGCTACTGCTTTTTGCTATCGTGCATTTTACGCATTAAAAGGGTTCTCTACTAGCTTCGGCCAGCCAACAAATGCAATCTACGGGTTTATAAATATACTAAAAAAAATTATAAAAGAGGGAAAGCCTGATTATCTGGCAGTTTGTTTTGACGTATCGCGCGATACCTTCCGGCAGAAAAAATTCAAAGAGTATAAGATACAGCGTCCGCCTATGCCAGACGGATTATCCAGCCAGATACCCTTGATTAAAGAGATTGTACGGGCCTATGGCCTGGCGCTCTTTGAAAAAGAAGGATTTGAGGCAGATGATATTATCGCCACTTTAGCCAAGAAGGCAGGAGAGAATGGCCTTGCTTGCGTAATAGTCAGCTCTGATAAGGATATGTTACAGCTGGTGGATGAGAATACGCAGGTCTTTAGCCCTTATGAAGGAAAAGGCATTTTCTATGATAAGAATAAGGTAAGTGAGCGTTTCGGAGTATTGCCGGGCCAGATACCTGAACTTATAGCGCTTGTAGGAGACGTCGTAGATAATATACCTGGCGTGCGCGGTATCGGAGATAAGACCGCAGTCCAGCTACTTAATAGCTTCGGCTCCCTGAATAGATTGCTTGAGGATTACGCTAAGATAAAACAGGAAAAAATTAAGGGCTCGATTTCAGAGAATTTAGAGATGATAAAATTAAACCTGGAGTTAGCCAGCCTTGATAGTAAGGTCGGTATAGATTTTGATTTAGATAAGGCCAGGATTGCGGATCCCGATATCGGAGAGCTCTATAGGATATTTAAGTATTTAGAATTTAAGCGTTTTTTAAAGAATCTTCCGCAGCAGCAAGGAGAGCAGGAGCAGGTACAGTTCAGTATCATAGACGAAAAAGAGCTAAAAAGCCTGCTTTCCAAGGAGAAAGAGTTTTTCTTCTGGGGGGATAGCCTTAGCGAACTTACGCTTGGTGTCAATGGCAAAGTATTTAAACTAAAAAATCCGGCCGGGCAGATAAAAGAGGCCCTTTCTGATCCAAAAATAAAAAAGTCAAGTCATAACCTTAAGAAAGCAAAGGTGGGGCTATTTAAAGAGGGGGTTATCTTAGAGGGGCTTGGTTTTGATACTATGATTGCAGCATACTTAATTAATCCTTCTGGACAGGCGTATAGCCTTTCTGACCTGGCTTGGGATTATTTAGGTCTCAGGGTAGACAGCCCTCTTGATAATGCAGTTGCCGTGAGCCTATTAATGAAACTAAAACCTAAATTAGATAAAGAGTTGAATGAAAAATCTCTGGACAGCCTTTTTACTGACCTTGAGATGCCGCTGGTTGAGGTGTTGGCAAAGATGGAGCTTTGCGGCATAAAGATTGATTTAGGGCTCCTTAGGCAGCTTTCCAAGGATATAGAAAAAAGACTGGTAAAGCTAATTGATAAAATTTATAGCTTGAGCGGATGCGAGTTTAATATCAATTCTCCGAAGCAGCTGCGAGAAATACTCTTTGAAAAACTGAAACTGCCGGTAATAAAGAAGACTAAAACCGGCCCCTCTACCGATGAAGAGGTGCTTAGGGCGCTCTCCGGGAAAAATGAACTTCCGGCATTGCTCTTAGAATACCGGCAGCTGACCAAGTTGAAAAATACCTATATAGATGCGCTGCCTGAGCTGGTAGATAAAAAAAGCGGAAGGGTGCATACCTCTTTTAATCAGACAGGAACTGAGACCGGAAGGCTTAGCTCAAGTAACCCTAACCTACAGAATATACCCATAAAGACGGATATAGGCAGCAATATCAGGAGGGCGATAATCGCATCAGGTAGCCGGAATTATCTTTTGTCCTGCGATTATTCGCAGATAGAATTGAGGATCCTGGCGCACCTATCTAAGGACGAAGCGCTTATAGAGGCCTTTAAGGAAGGTAAGGATATACACCGCATTACCGCTAGCCTGATTTGCGGCCTGGATGAAAAAGAGGTAGATGATAATCAGCGCAATATGGCCAAGCGCGTTAACTTCGGGATAGTTTACGGGCTTACCTCGTATGGCTTGAGCCGCGATTTAGGTATTTCAGTGGATGAGGCAGGCAGGTTTATCGAGGCCTATTTTGCACGTTACCCCAGAGTAGAAGATTATATACAAAAACAGATCGAGAAAGCCGGTGAAGACGGTTTTGTCACGACGCTTTTAGGCAGGAGGAGATATATCCCTCAGATTAACAATAAAAACCAGGCCCTTAGGCAGTTTGCCGAGCGTCAGGCAGTAAATACTCCGATACAAGGCTCAGCCTCTGACTTAATAAAATTAGCGATGGTCCAGATCCAGCGCAAGCTCGATTCAGGCGGCTTTAAATCAACCATGATTTTACAGATTCATGATGAATTGCTTTTTGATGTGGCGCAGCCAGAGTTAAAAGAAGTGGCAGCCCTGGTAAAAGATAGTATGGAGCATGTGTTGAAATTGGATGTACCTATAAGAGTGGATATAAAAATGGGTAAGAATTGGCTGGAGATGAAGGAGGTAGAATGAAAATAGCGATTTGTGCTTCTGAGGTAGTGCCTTTTGCAAAAACAGGGGGTTTAGCCGATGTGGCCGGAGCGCTTCCCCTTGCGCTTGAGGATCTAAAGCAGGATGTAGTTGTAATTATGCCTAAGTATAAGTCTATACAGGAGCCGAAATTTAAAATTAGAAAAGTCAAGGAAGGCATTTCTTATTCAACGATAGGAAAGGATATCAAGGTTTATTTTATCGAGAATGAGGCTTATTTTAACCGTGACTCTCTATACGGAGATAAAAACGGAGACTACCCGGATAATTTAAGCAGGTTCTCTTACTTTAGCCGCACCGCTTTAGATTTATTGAAAGAGATAAATTTTAAGGCAGATATTATTCATGTGCATGACTGGCAATCATGCCTCATACCGGTTTATCTAAAAACGCTGTATAAGGATGAGCCCTTTTATAAAAAAATGAGGACGGTCTTGACCATACACAATATAGGCTATCAGGGCCTCTTTAATAAAGAAGAATTTCCAAAGCTGGGCCTTGACTGGAGCCTCTTTAATATGGAGAACTTAGAGTTTTACGGCAAGGTCAATATTCTAAAAGGCGGGATGGTCTTCTCTGATATCATCAATACCGTCAGCGAGGCCTATAGCCGCGAGATACAAGGTAAAGAATTCGGCTATGGACTGGAGGGGGTCCTGGCTAAGCGTAAAGACGATCTTTTTGGCATATTAAACGGACTGGATTATTTTATCTGGAACCCCGAGGATGATAAATTTATCCTTGAAAATTTTTCTAGCGTCGATCCCGCAGGCAAGCATAAAGATAAGGCTGACCTGCAGGCTTTTTGCAAGCTCCCGCTTAAAAAAGAGGTGCCCCTTTTTGGTATAGTCTCAAGGCTGGCTGAGCAGAAAGGGCTGGATATATTGAGTGAGGCGATGGAGGAAATCTGTAATATGGATATACAGATGGTGATTCTTGGAACAGGAGATTTAAAGTATCATCTTATTTTAGAAAAGATGGTCAAAATTTATCCCAAGGTCATATCGCTGCACCTTAAGTTTGACGATACGCTGGCGCATAAGATATATGCCGGCTCGGATATATTCCTTATGCCATCCAAATATGAGCCTTGCGGCCTTGGCCAGATGATCAGCCTAAGATACGGGACTATCCCCCTGGTATTTAAAACCGGAGGACTGGCAGATACCATAAACGAGAAGAACGGATTTGTATTTGATAAGTACGCAAGTCAGGATTTGGTCGATACGATAAAAAAGTCCATAAAGGCTTTTAAGGATAAGAAGAAATGGACGAATCTTATCTCTGTGGCTATGAAATGCAACTTCTCCTGGTCTGCATCAGCCAAGAAGTATATTCAGCTTTATGAGAAGGCAAATAAAAAATAAAAGAAGGATAATCTTAGGTATAACCGGAAGCTTTGGCAGCGGGAAATCCACAATAGCCAGGCTCCTTAAGACAGATTCCTGCAGGGTAATTGACGCGGATAGGATAGCCCATCAGGTCCTGCGGCAGAGGGATGTTTATAAGAAGATAGCTAGCATCTTCGGTAAGTCGGTATTAAGAAAAGGCTCCATTGATCGCAGGAGATTGGCGAACCTTGTATTTACCAATAAAAGGATGTTAAGAAGACTGCAGGAGATTGTGCATCCCCGGGTTATTCGTATTATCAGGGATAAAATAGAAACGTCCCCTAAAAATATTATTTTAGACGCGCCTCTGCTTATCGAGGCCGGATTAGGCGATCTGGCGGATAAGATAGCAGTGGTTAAGATAAGCAGGGCCAAGCAGGTCGAGCGGCTTCTTAGTAAAACTGCTTTAAGCAGGTCAGACATTTTAAGGAGGATACGTGCGCAGTTTCCTCTCTCAACGAAGGTCCGTATGGCGGATTTTATAATAGATAATAACGGCAGTTTTGCTAAAACAAAAGAACTGGTAAGCAAAATTAGGAGGTTGTTGTGGAAAAATTAGATATCAAAAGTTTAAAAGAGACCAAGATTAGCGATTTGAACAAGCTGGCTAAGGAGTTTAAAGTCAACGGCTCCAGCGGCCTTAAAAAACAGGATCTTATCTTTAAAATACTTCAGGCCCAGGCTGAAAAAGAGGGCCTGATGTTTGGCGAGGGGATATTAGAGATCCTCCCGGAGGGGTTCGGCTTTTTAAGGTCTACTAATTATAACTACCTTCCCTGTCCGGACGACATCTATGTTTCTCCCTCGCAGATAAGAAAGTTTGATTTAAGGACCGGGGATACGGTCAGCGGAGAGATCAGGCCGCCGAAAGAAGGGGAGAAATATTTTGCCCTGCTTAAGGTGGAGGCGGTAAATTTTGAGAACCCTGAGGAGGCCAAGGAGAAGATCCTCTTTGATAACCTCACCCCCATATATCCGCATGAGCATTTTATCCTGGAGACTAAACCTGATGAGATATCCATGCGTATAATGGACCTCCTCACCCCAATAGGAAAAGGGCAGCGCGGACTTATTGTCGCCCAGCCATACAGCGGAAAGACCGTGCTTTTACAGAAACTGGCTAATTCCATTACCACTAATCATCCTGACGTTATACTTATCGTTCTTTTGATAGATGAGCGTCCGGAAGAGGTCACGGATATGCAGCGGCATGTAAAAGGAGAGGTTATCTCCTCTACCTTTGATGAGCCTCCGGAGAGGCACGTGCAGGTAGCTGAGATAGTCCTGGAAAAAGCCAAGAGGCTGGTAGAACACAAAAGGGATGTGGTTGTTCTCTTGGATAGTATTACACGTCTGGCCAGGGCATACAATTCAGTAGTCCCGCATAGCGGCAAGGTGCTTTCAGGCGGTATAGATTCTAATGCCCTGCAAAAGCCTAAGAGATTCTTCGGGGCTGCGCGTGGAATCGAAGAGGGGGGTAGCCTTACCATAATCGCAACCGCCCTGGTTGATACCGGAAGCCGTATGGATGAGGTCATCTTTGAAGAATTTAAGGGCACCGGTAATATGGAATTGCAGCTGGATCGAAACCTCTTCCAGCGCAGGATCTACCCGGCTATAGATATCAAGCGCTCAAATACCAGGCATGAAGAGCTGCTTTTAAAACAGGAGATATTACAGAAGTCCTGGATTTTGAGAAAGGTGCTTAACGAGCTTAATAACGTTGAGGCGATGGAGCTATTGATTGAGAAGTTATCCAAGACCAAGAACAACGAAGAGTTTTTGAATAGCATGAACCAGTAGTAGAGGAAGACCCCTGCTGCCTGTTTACTAAGGTGAGGCAGGCAATGCGCAGGGGTTAATTCTCCCGCCGCATTCTTGCATTCTGCAAGAATGCAAGAGGCGGGATCTATTAAAGGAGAATTAAAAATGAAAGACAAGATTCATCCCAAGTATCAGGAGTGCGTAATCGTTTGCGCCTGCGGAAACACAATACATACCCGTTCCACTAAGCCCAACATCAGGGTGGAGGTATGCTCTAAGTGCCACCCATTTTTTAGCGGCAAGCAGAAGTTTGTAGATTCTGCAGGTAGGGTAGATAAATTCATGAAGAAATACGGTAAAAAGTCAGAATAAAATAAAAACCTGGATTACATGTTGGATAAATTAAAGAAATTAGAAGAACGTTATCGGGAACTGGAAGAGTTTTTAGCTTCCCCTGAGGCCTTTGCCAATAAGGAGCAGTATAACAAGTACGCCAAGGAGCTGGCGGATCTGCGTGAACCGGTCTCTTTATTTCGTCAGCATAAGCGCAATGAGAAAGAAATAGAAGAGATGGTGGTAGTACTTAAAGAAAAGCATGATAGAGAGTTTACGCAGCTGGCTAAAAAAGAACTGGAGGATTTAAGGGCTGCTCAATTAGTGTTAGAGGCCAAGATTAATGCTACTTTGGCTGGCGAGGATAAAGATGCTGGCCGCGATATTATCGTAGAGATAAGGCAGGGGACCGGAGGAGATGAGGCCGGGCTTTTCGCAGCAGACCTTTATCGTATGTACACTATGTATGCCCAAAAGAAGGGCTGGAAGGCTGAATCTATGTCTGCCAACGCAACGGAGCTCGGCGGTTTTAAAGAGGTGACCTTTAGCGTTAAGGGGCAGGATGCCTATAAAAGGCTTAAATTTGAAAGCGGGGTGCATAGGGTGCAGCGCGTTCCTACAACAGAGGCCCAGGGCAGGATTCATACCTCGACAGCTACTGTAGTTATATTAGTGGAGCCGCAGGAGGTAGAATTCCAGATTGAACCAAAAGACCTGCGCATAGACACCTATCGTGCCTCAGGCCCTGGCGGACAGCATATGCAAAAGACTGATTCTGCAGTCAGGATTACGCATTTGCCTACAGGGGTAGTGGTCTCCTGCCAGGATGAGCGCTCGCAGCTTAAGAACAAGAATAAGGCGATGAGGATCTTGCGCGCTAAGATCCTGGATGCGAAGAGAGAAGAGGAATCCAGGAAGCTCTCCCAGGCCAGGAAGTCACAGATCGGTTCAGGTGACCGTAGCGAAAAGATACGCACCTATAATTTTCCTGACCGTAGGGTTACGGACCATCGTATTAACTTTACCTCGCACAGGCTAGAGGCTATCTTTG
>JBAXNZ010000037.1:0-7715 GCA_037133515.1 bacterium | reverse complement strand
ATTCCTTTTGATCAAAGGCGTAAGGCTCAAAGGCAATCCCCGCTCCGCGTATCTCATCATTATTACTCACGATCATACGCAGCATTTCAACCATGCGTTCTTTGTCAAAATTGCTCTCCTGGACGAAATAAGCCATATTCTCGGGAATCTTTTTTACCGAGGCTAGGACCGTCTCTATCTTGTTGACCGTGCGCAAGGTAAGATTCTGGGCATTCTGCTCTATGTTCCTCCTGAGCATATTCTTGGAGAATGTGTAGTTAGAGCCTACGATGAGCAAAAAGATAAGGGTGCTGCTTCCGGAAAAGAATAAGATAAGCTTAAAGGTAAGGCTTCTGTTTCTAAACATTATTGATTTAGGGGTTTGTAGAATTCTTTGAAATCCGCAGGGCTTTCAATCAGCTTGCTATCCCTTAACTCCTGGACAACCTTCTGGTAATCCCCTTTGCTTAAAGTACCTATGCTGCCGGAAGGGCTATCTTTTTTAATAATTATATTTTTCATCCTCGCTAACATCCATCTCTGATGCGCCCTGTTAGCGGGGATTCCGGCCTGCCTCATATATTTCAAAATGATATCCAGGGCCTCATCCTGATGCTCGAAGGCATAGAGCCACCCCTCAATTGAGGCCTTTACAAAATCCCTGCAGAGCCCGGGGTCTTTTTTAAATCTATCCTCAAGGACATAGATACCATCCTCCGGAAAATTAAGTCCGTATTGATCATAAAAGAAGGTAGAGAGTTCGTCTTCATTTATTCCTGAATTAAGTATAGTGTGGTATTCGTTGTACCACATTGCCGAGACTGCATCCACGCCGCCCTTCAAGAAAAGATTAACCGTGTATGCCTGCGGTATTATTTTAACCTGAAGGTTATATTTCCTGAAGAACGCCTTAGGCTGAATGCTTAAATCCCCCTCCCAGAGACTAATCTTCCTGCCGTTCATATCCTGGGGCTTAAGGATGCCGCCTGATTTTTTGGCTACCAGCATCAGCGCTGAACGCTGCACGATCTGGGCTATATTAACAACCTTCAGGCCCTGCGAATATCTCTGGATACCCGCAGAGAGCCACATAATTCCAAAGTCAGCCTTACCCTCCCTTAACAACTGGGCAGGAGGAAAATCCGGACCTCCTTCTATGATAGTAACATTAAGTCCGTACTTCTTATAAATACCCAAGTCAAAAGCCACGTAATAGCCGGCAAACTGCGCCTGCGGCTTCCACATGGGTATAAAAGAGACTTTGCGTAGAGATTCTTCCTGCGCATACAGGTAAGGACAGAATAAAAAAACTAAGATAGGGATTAAAAGGAGGGCGGGTAAATTATTTTTTATCTTCACGCTATAGCTTTCTTTGGGAGATAATCAGCTCCAGTTTCTTCTGCCGCGGCATGCGTTTTATGCTGACTTCTAGCCTTAAGGCCTGCGGCCGGCTTTTAGCCTTTTGGCTATATACCAATTCTACCGGCGTCCTGTATTTAGTAAAACGACAGCCGCGACCGCTGCTATGCTCTTTGAGCCGGCGGCCCAAGTCATTGGTAATGCCGGTATAAAGCTTACCGTCTTTACATTGCAGGATATATACGCGCCAAGGCATAGGATTAAGATTAATCTGCTACTTTATCGAAAAATATTATAGTCGCAATGCCTGGTTATATCAAGGATTTCTTAACGGTAAAATTTTGGCTTAGGATATCTATAGCGCTTTTGGCTGTTGTCGCGCCTTGGCTGCTTAGCTATAGTTTGCTGCGGGAATTGGAGGAACTTATCCTGGGAAAGCTCCGGATGACTTGAGATAGGAAGCGTTATCCTGATAAGTTTTTCGATATCACGGACATCGCGGCTTTGGTCAGGGGTGGCAAAAGAAATGGCATGCCCCTTATGCCCTGCGCGTGCAGTGCGTCCGATACGGTGCACGTAATTCTCTGCGTCTTCGGGGAGGTCATAATTGATGACCAGCTCGATTCCGGTAACGTCAATTCCGCGGGATGCGATATCAGTGGCAACCAACACCTTGTATTTACCCGACTTAAATCCATCAAGGGCCTCGCGGCGCTGGGAAAGGGAACGGTTGGAGTGTATTTCGGCTGCGCTATAACCCATATTCCTGATCGCAGTTGTAATTTTACGCGCGTTATACTTGGTGCGGGAGAATAAAAGTATTGTGCCGTGATATTGCGCAAGCAGTTTGCCAAGAAGGCGCTGCTTAGCGTCTTTCTTGACTATAAACAGCTCCTGGGTAACGCGCTCCACAGTCGTGCCCGAAGGGGCGATTTCAACAGAAACCGGAAGTTTCATATATTTAGCAGCCATCTCCATAATCTCTTTGGGTATGGTTGCTGAAAAAAGCATGGTTTGTCTGTCTCTAGGTAGGAAACGTAAAATCCTATTTATCTGCGGGGCAAATCCCATATCAAGCATACGGTCAGCTTCATCAAGCACAAGTATCGCTACTTCATCCGGCAATATATTCCAGTGCCCCATATGGTCAAGAAGCCTTCCCGGGGTAGCAATTACCACGCGCGGGCTCTTACGCAGCGCCTGCACCTGCGGTTCCATCGGAGCTCCTCCGATAAGACAGGCGGTACGCATACCGAAAGAACGCACGATCTCCCCAAAGGCCTCGTCAATTTGAATAGCCAGCTCGCGGGTAGGCGCAAGAACCAGGCCTATCCCTTTTCTCTGCGCCAGCCGCTGCACCATGGGGATAGCAAAAGAATGGGTTTTACCGGTCCCGGTCTGCGCAATACCAATAATATCCTTGCCTTCAATCGCCAGGGGAATGGCCTTAAGCTGAATGGGTGTCGGGACCTTAAACTTTATGCGCTCCAGGATATCCAGGATCTTAGGCGCTATCCCTAAGCCAAAGAAACTCTGGTCTGGCTTATTAAACCCTTGAGTGGGACTACCGATACTCTGTTTTTGCATCATGGCTATTTACCAACCTTAGGGTTATACTCCTGCACTAACCGGTCAAGGTGAACATGACAATAATCCTCATGATTATAGATGCTTAAGATATGTTTGCAGTGCGGGTATCTGCATATCCTTCCCTTACTGGAAGTCTTGACCTTTTTCATAGTTACTCCTTTAGCGTAAAATAAGAAAGCCGCAAAGGTTAGTTGTCTTCCTTTACGGCTTAATTACGGCTTAAGATTTTCTAATCTTTTTGAGTTATTTTTATTATACCATGATATCTGCCTTTGTCAAACATAATCTCTTAAAAAGCGAGCAGCAGCGCGGTCAGGTCATCGTGCTGAGGAGCGCGGCCCTGGAATATCTTCTGCTCTGATTCCAGAGTAGACAGGATAATGTCCGGCGTTTCTGCGCCAGCCTTCAAAAGAATCTCTTTGAACCGTTTAAGCCCCAGCTCTTGGCCTTTACTGTTGCGGGTCTCTGTCCATCCGTCAGTATACATCAAAATCTTATCTCCCCTCTCAAAGCGACCGTTGGTCTGGGTGTAGGAAAAATCCTGCGCTAAACCCAGGGGCGGGCCTGAGGCAGGCAGAAGTTCCTGGACGGCATTTTTAGCTTTATTAAAATAGAGCAGAGGCAGGTGCCCGGCAGAAGCCCCTTGCCAATAAGACTCCTTTTCATGCACAATCAGATATTGTCCGGTTACAAACAGGCCGTTCAGTATGGGCCCCAGCTGATTGTTAAGCGAAATCAAAACCTGCGCAGGTTCGCGCTGATTCTTGGCAATAACGCGCAGAAGAGAGATCGCCTGCGCCATAATTAAGGCGGCAGAGACTCCTTTGCCGCTTACGTCTGCGACAAAGAAACCGAACGTAGATTCATCAATGCGGATGAAGTCATAAAGGTCTCCGCCTACAAACTTTGCCGGTTTTAAAAACGCGCGTATATTAATGCTCCCCGAATTGCTTAAGTCAGAAGGAAGAAAACTAAGCTGTATAGAGGCGGCAATCTCAAGCTCTTTTTCAAGGAGGAGCCTTTTTTGCACTTCTTCAAAGAACTTCCGCAATAAAATAATCACATAAACCGAAATACTACCCGCTAAGGGCAAGAATAGATCCAGAAAAATCCCCTTTGAAACAAAAAGAGACCAGGCAGCTACCATATATACTGACGCTAAAATAGCGCAATAAAATAACGCCGGCAAAGGAGTAAAATTCAGACAAACTAGTATAGCTAAAACTAGGATTAATGCGCTAATTGCTACTCTAAATAATTGATGCGGCCTCCTTAAAAATGCGCCCCGCAAAAGGCTATCGCAAACACTGGCCTGCGTACCGACCATCGGATAAACCGTGTCAAATGGGTTGGCCCGTAAATCCGAGGTCCCTGCAGCGGTAAGGCCGACAAAACAAATCTTGTCTTTGAATACGCCTAAATCAAACCCGGACCCCAAACCTTTCTGTTGGGCAACATAGGCTTTGAGGATATCCAGATAAGAAAAGTGCTGGAATGTCTTTGTCCAGGGGCCAGGATAATTCACCCAAAAAGCTCCCTGCGAATCCAAGGGGATTGTAATAACATCTCGGAAGCTTAGCGAACCTTTTCTAAGCTGCATCTTCTCCAAAGGATAACCCAGCCTTTTGGCAGCAACTAGAAATCCTAAAGAAGGCCAATTCATATCTGCGTAGCGTATCAAAAGCGGTACCCTGCGAACTTTACCGTCAGGATCAATAAAGATATTTATATGGCCTACACCAGCTAGGGAAGGCCTGAGCCTCTCGGCTACGCCTCCAAGGATTTCTCCGGAGATAGGGATACCTGCGGCCACGTTTGTTTCTTTGTCTAACTTGAAGGCATAGGGAAGATAAACCCTGCCTGAATTGCGGATCTGCTCTGCGAGGTTACTATCGGCTTGGCTTGACTCGCTTAACAAAATATCAAAAACAATCATGCGGCAGCCGCTTTCAGTCAAAGCCTTAACCAGCGTAGCGTGATAATCCCTGGGTAAGGGCCAGCGGCCAAGGCTCTTTAACGTCTCATCGGAGATTTCAATAATAACGATCTCAGAGTTTGCTCTCTGGGTGGGCCTTACCCTCATTAACCAGTCGTATCCGATCATCTCTTGTGCTTGAAAGAAATCAGAAACAACGGATAAGCCGATCAATAATAAAACAAGGCATGCCAGGGTATAGATAGCTACCTTTCTTACGTGTTTACGCAACCTTGTCTTAATCAAGGCCTTAATCTTTTTAACGCTTACCTCCCGGGCCTTTGGGCCCCTTAGGACCAGCAGTATTCTTCGGCACAGGCTTAACTTGCTTTCCAGGTCCTGCCTTGTTAGCCTGCGGTTGTCCGACTGCTCGCTCTCTCTCTTGGGCCTTCGGCGCTATTACTCTATTTTTCTCTGCGGATAATGGCTGTTGGTCTCCAGGACGCGGCATCTGCCTCTGCTCGCTTAACCGCGGCTGAGGCGGGTATCTCTCCCCCTCGCGGCTTACAAAAACCCCTGATTTATTTTGACGCCCTGCCGGAGATAAACTAGAACTTGGTCTACCTTGGCCTCTTTCTTCCTTAATCTTATTAATAAAGCCCTGCCTGTCAAAGGGCGGGCGCTCTCTTCTCTTAATCACCGCCTCTTCTGCGTTACGGCGTACTTGTTGTTTTACCTGCTGCCATTGCTGGCGCCGGGCATCCGCTAGCGGACGGGGCGGCGTAGGCCTCTGAAACTTCCTCACTGTCGTCATCTGGCCCGCATTAACGGGGGTTATCTGTTTAGAAAGAGTGCCGTCTGTTTCAAAATGCCGCACATACGGCTCACTCTCCAGGGCCTCAACATCCGTCCCTTCTTCAGTCACTTTAGTCACCCAATCCGTCCCTCTGGCGCCTGATACTGCAGTGGGAGTGCGTATTTCAAAGACGCTGCCTACGGGCAATTCGCTTATTGAAGAAAATATCTCTCCCTCAGCCATCGCGAGCTTTTCGTCTCCGGAAATAGAAATCTGCACTCCGGTATTTTCGTTTAAGCGCACCAGATTCGTATTATTCTCATTAAAAGACAGCTCTGCAAAAGAAGAGCCGGAGGTCTTGATCTTATCCCCGGATTCTAAAATCATACCTTCCTGCGCAGCAGTATATTCGTCGGCTCCCCCAAGAAGAACTTCGGCATTGCCTGAGATATTCGTTAACTCTACTTTTTCCGGCTGCTGGGCCTTGGCCCCGGAAAAAATAAGGCCAGAGCAGAATACCAGGCAGAAAAAAACCCTGGCAATAAAAATACCTCTGAAGTATTTTCTCATGCTAATACTCCTTCTAATTAAAGGTTTGATTATTTTTATCCGATGAAACTACGCACTATTTCCAACAACTCCTGGATCTCAAACGGCTTGGTCAAAAAACCCTGGGCCTTTAATTCTCCTACTTTTTCTTTATTCATTATATTACCGCTTGAGGCAGTAATAAAAATTACCGGTATATCTTTGAGCGATTCGTCGTCTTTAATACGCAGGCAGACCTCCGGCCCATCCAGAATAGGCATACGTATATCTAAAAGTATAAGGTCGGGTTTATTCTCTCTAGCAACCTCTAGCGCCATTTGACCGTCGCTGGCAGTGATAACTTCGTATCCGGCCTTCTTTAACCTGTAACCGGTAACCTTAAGCACATCCGGCTCATCATCTACAACCAATATCTTCTTAGGCATCCGGGGCCCTCTTTCTTCTTTCTTGAATGGGTAGTAGAAAAATAAACTTTGTACCCGCGCCTACCTCTGATTCTGCCCAAATCTTACCCCTGTGCTGACTAATAATCTGCTTAGAGATAGCCAGGCCTAAGCCTGTGCCGCCTGTTTTCCTTTCATGCTCAGAGCCTACCTGTTGGAATTGCTGGAAAAGCTTAGGCAAATCTTCCTTTTTAATACCCCGGCCTGTATCGCAAACAGCCACTGCAATAGTGTTATCACCTTTTTCAGTGGAAACCGTAATTTTTCCCTTATCGGTAAATTTAATGGCGTTATTAATCAGGTTAATCAATACCTGCGTAATATTATCCTTATCAAAGCTAATATGCGGCAGGTTTTCGGTAAGCGTAAGGGAAAACTCAAGCCCTTTCTGTTTTGCCAATGGTTCCATAGTCGCCTTGACTTCCTTAATCAACTCATTGATATCGTAACTTTGCATACTAAAATCAACTTTATGCGCCTCTAATTTCTGAAAGCTAAGGATGTCATTAATCAGCCGTGATAACCTGTCTAAGTTACGCTTGGCAACACCAAGGAATTGTTTCTGTTCGGAGTTTAGTACGCTATCGGCCTCTTCGCTTACGATATTAATGCTCTCCTTGATGGCCGTTAGAGGCGTGCGCAGCTCATGCGAGGCCATGGAGATAAACTGCGATTTCATATCAAGTGTCTCCTGTATGACCTTTTGTACTCTTTTTAACTCAGAGATATCCTTGGCAATATGGACCACCCCTATAATGTTACCAATAGCATCAAGCATAGGAGAAGTGGTTACTAAAAGGGTAATACCTAGCCCCGGATCATCGACTTCTATTGTATTCACTTCTTTGGCTTCCAGGGTATGCGGAAACGGACAGTTGGGAAAACGCGAATCGGTTTTATGCACAACCTCAAAACATTTCTTACCCAGAATATTATCTGGATTACCGCCAAAGGCCTTAACAAAAGCCTCATTGGCTTTTATAATCCGGGATTCGGTATCCATAACAAAAATAAAATCAGTAATGGAGTCAAAGGTATGCTGCCATTCCTTGGCGGCTTGCCTGATTGAATCTTCCGCCTTCTT
>JBAXNZ010000036.1:0-7828 GCA_037133515.1 bacterium | reverse complement strand
CTATTATCTATAATCTAATGAAGAGAAGATCGGCAATATTAATTATAACTATATCAGTATTATTATTCCTCAATGCCAGTCTTTTTAATCAGCATTTCGTAAAGATACATTTTATAGACGTGGGAGAAGGGGACGCTATTCTCATTCAGTATAGGGGAGAGTCCATGCTTATTGATAGCGGGACTCTTTTGAAGGGTTACGAAATAGTGGAGTATTTAAGAAGGCAAGGGGTGAGTACGATAAATTATCTTATCCTGACCCACCCTGACTTAGACCATGCTTCCGGTGCATTTTTTATCCTGCCTAAGTTTAAAGTTAAAAATATCTATGATAATGGGCAGAAATTACCCGAAGATAATATAATATATCGCTGGTATGACGAGCTCGTGCGTAAAAGTACCGGATACGCGGTCTTAAGGAAGGGAGAGAGGCTTAAATTAAAAGATATAAATCTGGATGTCGTATGGCCCCCGGATGCCCAGGCCGGATCTTTTAACGAGAACTCTTTAGTCATTAAATTAAGCCTTAATAATTTCAACTGCCTACTTGCAGCTGACTTAAATAAAACATCCGAAGAGAAGTTGCTAAGGCAGGGGTTGGATTTAAAATCAAATATCCTAAAAGTCGGACATCACGGCCGCGACGACGCAACCTCGAGTGAGTTTCTAAATTCAGTCTCTGCCGATGTTGCGGTTATAAGCACGGATTATAGAAAAAAAGGGTCCCTGGATTTGACTTTAGGTGCACTTAAGAAGAAAGATATAAAAATTTACCGCACTGACACAAACGGTACTATAATAGTGACCGTGGACAATAGAGGAAATTACAAGATAAAAACAGCGAGATAAGCGATGAAAAAAAATATGAAAAAGATAAATACGATTGAATGCCACGAATGTAAAACCCAGTCCAGGTGCTGCCGCATGGGGGCATGGGTAGATTTAGAGGAGGCAAAAAAGATTCTTGCCCTGGGGATAAAAGGAGGGGATTTTTTTCATCTGGAGAAAGACGATGATTATCCTTCCGGATACCGGGTGGGGACGAGTGTCGAGGATGAGCCCTGTATCTTTATTACTAAGGACGGGCTTTGCGCCATACATAAGATTGATTACCGCTTGAAACCTGAGCACTGCAGGGAGTTTCCTTACGAGAAAGATAAGCTATCTCCTATTGCCAAGTATCTGTGCGAAGTGGTTAAGTCCAGGCGTAAAAAGAAGGTTAAGCGTGGGAAGGCTTAAATTAGATTTACATGACGTTTTCTCTAATGGCCGCGCGATAGAGGCGGAACTGAACCGCGTGATTCAGGAGGCGCTAGAAAAAAAGATCGAGCTGGTTGAGATTATTCCCGGCAAGGGCAGCGGCCAGCTTAAGAAGAGTGTCTTGCGTTTTTTAGAGGAGCCGCGGATAAAAAAGCTCTACCGCCGTATTGAAAAAGACGATAAAAACTTCGGCAGGATTTTTGTTCACTTCAGGTATTAAAGGCGGTATAATAGGCGAATAAGGAGATGATTCCATGTCGAGGCGCTTTATAAGCCTTCTTGTTTTGTTGGTAATAGTATCGCTTTTTACCCTGGCTACTTTTGCCATTGCCTTTGAACTACCTAAATGGTTTCCTTTCTCTGCCGAGCGCTCGCTTAACGAATGGGAGGATAAGATATTCAGGGGCAGGGTAATTTATGAAATTGAAACTAACGGACCTTTGGATTATCTGCACGCCTTAAGCCGCAGTACTGCATCCGCAATATTTTACAAGATAAGACAACGTTTCCGGGCGCAGGAATACCCTATGTTTAGCTGGAAGTGGAAGGTCGCTAAGTTCCCGGATCAGGAGAAGTTAAAAGGCCGACAGGGTATCGAGAGAGATGATTATGCAGCGCGGGTTTATGTGATATTTCCTTCCATGTTTATTCTTAATTCAAAGGTGCTTGAGTATGTCTGGGATGAAGCAGCGCCCCTGGAGAGTATCTCTAGCAGCCCATATTCAGCAAATATAAAATTGATTGTAGCGCATTCAGGAAACAAGGATATCGGCAGGTGGGTATTTGAAGAGCGCAATATCATTGCTGACTACCGTAAGGCATTCGGCAGGGATCCCTCATTGAAGGTGGGCGCGATTGCGCTTATGAGCGATTCTGATACTATCGGCGATACCTCCGAGGCCTATTTTGATGATATAAAGATGGGGTATATAAATGAGAGGTGAAGATGCCTGGCCCAAATAGAAGAAAAAGATATTTTATGAAATCAGGATTGCAGAACAGGTACCTGAGGTTGATTCTATTGGCGATAGTCTTGCCGACCTTTTTATTTTCGTTTTGCTTATGCTATCTGGCTTTTTATCTGATGGCTGAGCAGCTGGGGATCCCGGAGTCCGTTGCCTATAATATAACCCCTGTCATAGGTAAGATAGGTATTGTTCTTTTGCTGGGGCTGCCGGTTATCTCTATCCTTTTATTATTGTGGGGCCTGGTTATCTCACATCGCATTGCCGGTCCGATTTACAGGCTGGAGCAGGAGCTAGATAAAATCTCTAAAGGAGATTTTTCGCTGCGTATAAGATTCCGTAAAAAGGATGAGCTGGCTTCAATCGCTCAAGGAATAAATAAAGTCCTGGATAAGATAGGAGAGAAACAAAAAGGGTGAAGTAAAAGAGGGGCATTTATAATATGTTTGAATACTTAAGAAAGATACCCACCGAAGATAGTATTATAAAAGAACTCCCTGCTTCTGTAAGGATTAAAAAGCTTAAGAAGGAGCGGGATAAGGAAATAATGGATATCTTTCAAGGCAGGAGTAACAAACTTCTTTTGATTATCGGTCCATGTTCAGCTGATAATGAAGATGCGGTTTCTGAGTATGTGCTGCGCCTGGCTAAATTGCAGGATGATGTTAAGGATAGACTGGTTCTTGTTCCCAGGATTTATACCAATAAGCCGCGCACTACCGGAGAGGGTTATAAAGGGATGATGCACAGCCCTAAGCCGCACGAAGAGCCTAATATTGTAAAAGGCCTAAAGGCAATACGCAGGATGCATCTGAGGATTCTGAATGAATCCGGGCTTTCTGCTGCGGATGAGATGCTCTATCCTGAGAATTATCCATACCTGGAGGACTTATTAAGTTACGTTACGATAGGGGCGCGTTCGGTGGAGAATCAGCAGCACCGCCTGACGGTAAGCGGCCTGGACATACCGGTGGGAATGAAGAACCCTACCAGCGGAGACCTTAATGTCATGCTTAACTCTGTGCAGGCAGCGCAGGCCCCGCATGTATTTATTTATAACCGCTGGGAAGTAAAAACCAAAGGGAATCCTTTTGCGCATTGTGTCTTACGCGGGGCAATTAATCAACACGGCCAGTCTATCCCTAATTATCATTATGAAAATTTGATTCGTTTTGCCGAATCCTATCTTAAGCGGGAATTAAAGAACCCCGCGATTATCGTTGATACTAACCATGCTAACTCTAATAAAGTTTATAAAGAACAGCCTAGGATTGCCTTGGAGGTAATGCGCAGCATACAGCACTCGCGGCTGTTGAAAGGTGTTATTAAAGGCTTTATGATTGAAAGCTATTTGATCGAGGGTTCGCAGGAGATCCCTGCCAGGGTATTCGGTAGATCCATTACCGATTCCTGTTTAGGCTGGGAGGATTCCAAGAGGCTGATCCTGCGATTAGCAGAAGAGGACTAAAAGCCATATTTATTGCATAAAATTTAATTAGCAGTAGAATAATATAGTGTAGTAAGGAAAAAAGAGGCATTGATGATAAAAGGCGTAATTTTTAGTCAGATAATACTTTCAATTTTTTTAGCGGCGCTGTTTTTTTGCGCGCCTGGGGGAGCTTTTGCGCATTGCGATACAATGGATGGCCCTGTAGTTGCGGATGCCAAGATTGCTTTGGAAAAGGCGGATATTACGCCTGTGCTCAAATGGGTCAAGAAAGAAGCTGAACCAGAGCTAAAGACTGCTTTTGATAAAGCTATAGCAGAGAGCTCTAAGGGAGAGCAGGAGAAAATAAAGGCAGAGGGAGAGTTTTTTGATACCCTGGTCAGGTTGCATCGCCAGGGAGAGGGGGTTGATTTTACCGGGATTAAGCCAGCAGGTACTGATCTTGGCCCTGCGGTAACCGGAGCAGATAAAGCCTTGGAGAACGGTTCTGCGGACAGCCTGGTGCAATTATTAACTGAGGAAGTAAATAAGGGAGTAAGGGAGCGTTTTAATAACGCCATTGAGAAGAAAAAACGCGCCGAGGAGAATGTTGAGGCTGGCCGGGCTTTTGTCCAGGCCTACGTAGAGTTTATACATTATGTGGAGGGATTATACCTGAATGCACAGGGCAAGCTTAGTCACAGCGAAGGAGCGCCAAGGCTTGAGCCTGAGGCAGAACATAAGCAATAAAGAGGAGGTGGCTTATGTGTGGAAGTTGTGCTGCGCATAAAAAGAAGGCTAAGAAGAAAAAGAAGAAATAGGCTTAGCGTTGTAACGCAAAGCGCCTGCTTTTAGCAGGCGCTTTGTTTTGTAGCCGCTATAAATATGCATAAAAGGCATAGGAATTATTTGATAATAACCTTGGCTATGGCAGTCATATTATCCTCTAGCAGCAGGCCTTGCCTGGGAGAGGCAGCAAATGCTCCGCAAGAATTCCAGGATTTATACTCTGAGTTGGATGAAGAGTTGAACCGCGTAGATAGCTTTCTTAACCTTAAAGATAATTCCAGCAATTTTCCTGTGCTTTTTGGTGCCCAGCTTTTATCAGCGGATGTCAGGCGCTCGGATAAACTTCTTGAGCCCGGAGAATACGAAGGCATGCTCATGCAGCTTGAGCGTTTAAAGGGCCTGGGAGTGCAACTGGTGACTATCTCTATAGGTTTTCCAGGCCTTTACCAGCCTTTTTATAAAAGAAAAAAAGATTACGAAGCTTATTTAGACTTCTATAAACGCTTGAGCAGCGAAATACATAGCCGCGGCATGAAGCTGATTATCGAGACCCAGCCTCTTGCCGCAAAATTAGGAGTGGGAGAGGATTCCCCTGATACGCTGAAATTTCTCCAGGGCTTTAAGTTTAAAGAATATATTAAAGCCAGGAGCGCTGCTTTGATTAAAATTGCCAAAGAGCTGCGGCCGGATTACCTCTCTATTATAAACGAGCCGGATACCGAGGCTATGCTTAGCGCTCAACCGCTTGATGATTTAAATAACAGCAGCCTGCTGGTCAAATATGTGGTTGCTGACTTAAGAAAGTCCAGGATAAAAGGCGTAAAGCTAGGGGCTGGGGTAGGGTTATGGCACCCGCGCTACAGGGCCTTTGTGCTTAGCTTTGCTCGATGCAGGAGATTGGATTTTATTGACCTGCATGTCTATCCTATAAATCTGGGGCTCTTAGAGAGGATTGAGGAGAGCGCAGATATAGCTATCAAGCACCATAAAAGAATAGGCATCAGCGAGGCCTGGCTCTATAAGTGCCGCACCCGCGAATTAGGCAAGGGCAACAATTCAGCTGAATTGTTCAGCCGGGACGCCTTTGCTTTTTGGGAGCCATTAGATGAGAAGTTCCTAAAGGTGATTACCACTCTTACGCGTATTAACCGATTTGATTTCTTTTCGCTCTTTTGGCCTAATGCCCGGTCAGTAAACCTTGCTAATACCTATGCCCAATTGATCAAGGAAGGCCAACAGGTAAATAAATAAAAAGGAGAATACTCACCCCGCCCATGAAAAAGATGTTTTTGTTTTCTGTGTTCCTGGCATTTATTATATTTAGAGCTGCCCTAGCCGAGACTGAGATTAAGGCAGAGGTGGATAAAAACAGTCTCACTGCTGATGAGATGCTTACCTACAAGGTTGTAGTTACCTCTTCTGAAAAAGAACTGCCTGCGCCTGACTTTCCCAAATTCACAGGCCTTGAGGTGGTTTCTCAGGCGCGCTCTTCCACCGCCTCTTTTGTCAAGACAGGCGCAAGGAGTATCCTGGTTTACGCCTTTATTTTGTTGCCTATAGATAAAGGCAAGATACAGATTCCCCCCAGCAGTATAAAGGTTAAAGGCAAAGAATATTCCAGCCTCTCCTTTGAAGTAGAGGTAATGCCAGGTGAAGAAAAAGAAAAGTCTCGGCAAATAGAAGAGCCGCCCTTAATGCCGCAGTTACCCGATCAAACAGACCAGCCAAGAGTTAATCTTTAGCATGAAATTAACCTCTGATAAAGCGATCCAGTATTTAAAAGGCGTGGGGCCTAAGCGGGCAAAGGCCTTTGCTAAGGCAGGCGTTAACACCATAGATGACCTGCTGTATTTTTTCCCCCGGCGTTATGAAGATCGCACTAAATTCAGCCCTATCTCTAGGCTGGCTCCAGGGTCAATCCAGACTATTAAGGCAACAATCCTGTCCAGCAGGAGCCGCCATTCCCTAAGGCGCTGGGGTTTTAATATAACCGAGGCCGTAGTAGGCGATGAGAGCGGTGAGATCTCCTGTGTCTGGTTTAACCAACCTTACCTTGAACAGTATTTTAAAGTAGGCTCCAGCCTTATTCTCTACGGCAAGGTAGAAGAATATTCCGGAAGGCTGCAGCTGAACTCTCCTGAGTTTGAGTTTATCTCTGATGAGGCCGATGAATCGCTTAATATCGGCAGGATTGTGCCGATATATTCCTTGCCGCAAGCTATAACTCAAAGATACCTGCGCCGGTTAATAAAGAATGCCCTGGATGAATACCTGCCCAGGATTCATGATTTTCTTCCCTTTGATATCCGCTCCAGGAATAACCTTCTAAACCTGGCTAAGAGCCTGCTTAATATTCACTTACCGGAGTCTGGAGAGTCGCAGGCCCTGGCGCACCAGAGGCTTTCATTTGAAGAGTTCCTGCTATTCCAAATACCCTTGGCATTACGTAAGTCCAGGAAGGGAGAGCGCAAGGGGATAACCCATAAAATAGACGGGCAATTTTCCCAACAGTTTTCCAGAAGCCTTCCCTTTATCTTGACTAAGGCCCAGCTAAAAGTTATTGATGAAATAAAAAACGATATGGCAAAACCAGCGGCTATGCAGAGGCTGCTTCAGGGTGATGTGGGCTGCGGTAAGACCATAGTAGCTACTCTAGCAGCTGTAATGGCAATAGAGGGAGGTTTCCAGGCTGCCTTTATGGTCCCTACAGAGATATTAGCCAGGCAGCATTATGAAAATATAAAAGGCCAACTTTCAAAAATTAAAGGCAAGAAGTTCAGGATTGTTCTCTTGACCGGTACTGTAAATAAAAAAGAAAAAGAAAAAAATATCAAGTATATTAAAGAAGGAAAATTTGAGCTGATTATCGGCACGCACGCCCTGCTTGAGAGCGCGGTAAATTTCAAAAACCTTGGGCTGGTAGTTATCGATGAACAGCATAAATTCGGGGTAGGCCAGAGGGCCTTGTTGCCGGGCAAGGGCGAGAACCCGGATGTGCTGATTATGACTGCCACTCCTATACCGCGCACCCTGGCGATTACCCTGTATGCAGATATGGATATATCCGTTATCAATGAATTGCCTCCTGGCCGGATCTCTGTTAAGACGCAGGTTTTTACTCACGAGAAGAAAAAAGAGGCTTATCTTATTGCCAGGGAGCATCTCTTAAAAGGCCAACAGGCCTATATTATCTATCCGGTAATTGAGCCTTCTTACGCCTTAGATATTGCCGGAGCAAAAAAGAGGTATGAAGAGCTAAGTAAGGAAGAGTTCAGGGAGTTTAGGGTTGCCCTTATTCATGCCAGATTAAAACAAAAAGAACAGGATGACATTATGCAAAGATTTAAAAATAAAGAGTTGGATCTTCTGGTGGCCACAACAGTCTTGGA
>JBAXNZ010000035.1:0-7904 GCA_037133515.1 bacterium | reverse complement strand
ATTAAAAGCTATAAATTTAATTAAGGAGCGAAAATATGGAAGGTATTAAATTTTATAAGAAGCCAACACTGAAGAATCCTTATCTTATCTGCGCCTGGCCGGGGATGGGGGAGGTAGCCTTTAAGGCAGCGCAATATCTTATAGATCGACTGAAGGCCGAAGAGTTTGCCGAGATTGCCCCGGCGGACTTCTTTTATTTGACCGGCAATGTAATAGAAAAAGGTCTGTTATCTCTGCCCCAGCTTCCTTATAGCAAATTTTATTTCTGGAAGAATAAAACAGGCAAAAACGATCTGATTATATTTATCAGTAGCGCTCAACCTGACTTGTCCAGGGCCCAGGATTACTCTAAAAGGATTATAAATTTCGCTAAGGCTATCAAGGTAAAGATGATCATCGGATTTGCAGCCATGCCGCAACCCATAGAACACACGCAGCCTCCAGGGGTGTGGTTTAGCGCTACCTCGCGGCTGATAAACGAGAACCTGAAGAAATATAATCTGAATCACATGCATGAAGGTCAGGTCAGCGGGATGAATGGCCTATTCTTGGGGCTGGCTAAAAAAAATGGGCTGGATGGTTTTTGCCTGCTTGGGGAGATCCCTCTTTATGCAGTGCAAATAGAAAACCCCCGGGCCTCCTCGGCGGTGCTTGGTTCATTGAGCCGGATATTAGACATACCGAGAGGCCTCTTGGGCCTTATCGAGCAGTCCAATATTATTGAGGGTGAGATAAATAAGCTTCTGGAGTACTTGAAATTGGGTTCGCAGGGGCAATCCGCTCCCATCGGAGAGGAAGAGATAGAGAAGATTAAGAAAACCCTAAGCCAGCTTACTAAATTACCCGCATCCATGAAAGAGAAGATAGAGAAGCTTTTTGAACAGGCTAAGCTTGATCTTGCCAAGGCCAATGAGCTTAAGCTTGAGCTGGATAAATGGAATGTCTATAAAGATTATGAAGACAGGTTCCTGGATCTGTTTCGTAAAAGGGAAGAGAAGAGCAATTGACGAACGCAAAAGAAGGGGTGGGGATAAAAACCATTATCTTTGACCTGGGCAGGGTATTGCTTGATTTCGACCATCGCATATCCGCAAAAAGAATAGCCAGGTTGACGGATAAGGACGCAGATCAGATACTAGGGCTTTTCTTTGATTCAGAGCTAACGTTGTCTTTTGAGGCAGGAAGAATTTCTCCTTTAGAGTTCTACTCCAGGGTAAAGGAGATGCTGGGCCTTAAGATTGATTACCGGGAATTTGTGCCCATCTGGCAGGAAATATTCTTTTTCTCCGAAAACAACCGCCAAGTATATGAGTTGGCCTTAAAATTAAAAGAAGGCTATCAGACGGCACTCCTCTCTAATATAAACGCCCTGCATTTTGAGTATATCCAAAAAAATTTCCCCATTTTTGATGCCTTCCATATTGTTATAACCTCATTTGAATTAGGCTATATCAAACCAGATCCACTGGCCTATCAGAAGGCGTTGGATATCTTGGGAAGCCTGGCTCCCCAGGCCTTTTATACCGACGATAGACCTGAATTAATAACAAGTGCAAAAACCCTGGGGATCAAAAGCTTTCTTTTTACTGAAGTAGGACAGCTAAAGAAAGACCTTGTTGCTTCGGGGGTGAGGTTCTAGAAGGTTATCTTAAAAGCAATATGATAAAACGAAAAATCATGCTCGCTCATGGAAGCGGCGGCCGTCTGATGCATGGCCTGATCAAAGAACTCTTGCTTAAAAAACTCAACAACCCCATATTGGCCGAACTCTCCGATAGCGCTTTAATAAAATATAAAGACAGGATTGTTTTTAGTACCGATTCTTTTGTGGTGACCCCGCTCTTTTTCCCGGGAGGGGATATCGGCAAACTTGCTGTCTGCGGGACAGTGAATGATTTGGTTATGTTAGGCGGCCTGCCGGAATATCTGGCGCTCTCCCTTATTATAGAAGAGGGGCTAGATTACAGGATCTTGGAGAAGATAATCGAATCCATCTCTCGGGAGACAAAAAAAGCCGGCGTCTCTATAGTTACCGGAGACATAAAGGTTGTCGAAAAAGGCGCGGCAGATAAAATATTTATCAATACCTCCGGGATAGGCAGGATTAAAAATAACCTCAAATTATCCGTAAGAAATATCAGGCCAGGGGATAAAGTTATCCTCACCGGCAATATCGGTCAGCACGGTTTAGCAGTATTGTCTGGACGCAGAGATATGGATTTGGGTTTTAATATCAAAAGCGACTGTGCTGCGCTAGCAGATTTACTATTGCCGGTGCTAATGAAGATAAAGGGGGTAAGATTTATGCGCGACCCTACGCGAGGGGGAGTGGCTACGACTTTAAATGAGATTACCGAAAGCTCTAAGTTAGGTATTATTATCGATGAGAAGTCCATCCCTGTTTCGGATAAGGTAAGGGCAGCCTGCGAATTATTAGGACTAGACCCGCTCTATCTTGCCAATGAGGGTAGGGCGGTAATAATAGTTGCAGCGGATTCTGCGAAAAGGGCATTAAGCTTATTGCGGGTTCATCCTTTGGGAAAGAACTCAAGGATCATCGGTTCCGTGGCATCTGATTACCCTTCCCAGGTGGTGATGAATACTGTGCTGGGCACACAGCGCATCGTAGATATGTTGGCTGCCGAGGCCTTGCCGAGGATATGCTAATGAAGGCCGATAAATACCGCAAGCGTTTTTATAGGGATTGGATTAAAGGTAGTGGTTTATATGAATGCCGCATAGCAGTTAAGGAAACAGACCTGCAGGTTTTTACCGACAGGCCGGTAGATAAAAACTTTGTAAAGGAAAGAATCCGGCTTTATCGTCTGGATATCGAGAATTACATAGACAGGGACAGACGATTTTTAACCGCACTCAAACCCATAGAAGTAGAGCTAACCGCCAGGCCGATTATTAAAGAGATGAGCCGTGCTGCTAAGAAAGCAGGGGTGGGTCCTATGGCAGCGGTTGCCGGGGCAATAGCCCAGGCCGTGGGCCGTGATTTGTTAAATCGCGGGTTTAGAGAAATAATTATCGAGAACGGAGGGGATATCTTCCTGGCCAGCCGTAAGATACGCCTGATAGGCATTTATACGGGTAGAAAGAAATTATGGGGAGGCCTTAAGCTAAAGATTAAGCCTCAAGATACCCCTCTTGGAATATGTACTTCTTCCGGAACTATAGGGCATTCTTTAAGTTTTGGCTGTGCTGATAGCGCGGTAATTTTGGCTAAGAATGCTTCTTTGGCAGACGCCGTAGCTACAGCTGTGGCAAACCGGGTACAAAATAAAGGATCGCTTGCCAAGGCCCTTGAGTTCGCCAGGTCTATACCAGGGGTTTTGGGAGCAGTTATTATAATTAAAGAGAGCCTTGCCAGCTATGGTGGCGTAGAATTCTCCCGCTAGATTGAGCTACTAATTAGCTCAATCCCGCCTATTTTTTGCCTCATAATGCTTGAATTTTCTCAAGAGAAAGACTATAATGTAACTCATTCAGATGCGGCCTGTTAATCTTCTCTATGTGATTACTAAGCTAGAACTGGGGGGGGCTCAAACGCAGCTCCTAAGCTTAATTAGACGATTAGATCAGCAACGATTTAAGGTTTTTTTATTTACCGCTATAGATGGGGTATTAATTAACGAAGCCCAAGCCATACCGGGGATAACACTAAAGAAATCAAGGTGTTTAGGGCGTCTAATTAATCCTTTTAAAGATCTCCTGGCCTTAATTGAAATCCGCCGGTTTATTAAAAAAAACGATATTGAGATTGTGCATACCCATAGTTCCAAGGCGGGTATTATCGGTCGCTGGGGGGGGAAATTAGCAGGGGCAGGAGTTATTATCCACACTGTCCATGGCTGGAGTTTCAATGATTACCAGCCAAGCCTGATACGCCTATTTTTTATATGGTTGGAGAGGCTTACCGCTAGGTTTACGGACAAATTAATAGTAGTCTCTAACTGCGATAAGCGTAAGGGACTGGGTAACTTTATCGGCGAAGATAACAAATACGCCCTTATTCGTTACGGGATTGATTATTCAAAATTTGGCCCAAGAGAAGAAAGCATAAGAGAAGAATTAGGCGTAGGGGCCAAAAATCTGTTGGTGGGGATGATCGCTTGTTTTAAGCCTCAGAAGTCCCCGCAGGACTTTATTAGACTGGCTTTTTTAGTGCGACAACAGATGCCCCGGGTAAAATTTATTTTAGTGGGTGATGGGCCGCTGCGTGCGGATATCGAAAAGCTGATCAAGAGGCTAGAGCTAGAGGAGCAGGTAATTTTAACCGGATGGCGTCGCGATATCCCGCAGATGCTCGCTGCCTTAGATATATTTGTGCTTACCTCCCTGTGGGAGGGCCTGCCTATAGCTGTCTTAGAGGCAATGGTTTCTTCTAAGCCGGTGATTGCCACGCATACCGGCGGGATAGGCGAGGTAATCGCGGAAGGCGAAACAGGATTTTTAGTTTCTCCTCATGATCTGCATAAATTAGCGCAAAATCTGGTAGCCTTATTAAAAGATGAGAGCCTAAGAATAAAGATTGGGGTTAAGGCCAAAGAGGCTATGGGCCCTCGCTTTGCCCTTTCAACTACTTCCGAAAGCCACCTTGACCTATACCTTGAGCTCGTAGCTAGAAAAGAAAAAAGGAATGCCAATTAATTACCTCGCCATTATTCTTGGTGGTTTTTTATCAGGCATATTTTTTATAGCCCTGCTAAAAAAACCCGCCTTAAAATATAAAATATTAGTTCCTCAGGGTATACCTTTAATCGGCGGGATAACCATGGGTATCTCTTTCTTAGTTGCCTGTTTAATTGTCCTGCGGCTTTATGGAGGGTTACCGCAAAAGAGTTGGTGGATTATTGCCACCTCCTTCATGATGTTAGCCTTTGGGATAATAGACGACTGGAGAGAGCTATCTATCCTATCTAAATTTACAGTGCAGATTATTGCCGCCTCTCTTTTGGCCCTCTCCGGCACAAGAACACAGATCGTCAACATCGGCAATACAGCCAATATCATCGTAACCTTTTTTTGGTTGCTTGGGATCAGCAATGCCTTTAATCATTTAGACGTAATCGATGGCCTGGCTGCTGGCGCCGCAATTATTGTGACCTGCTCATTTTTTATAGTCTCTGTTTTAAACAACGATATTAAAAATGCAATATTATCCCTGGCCTTAGGTGGAGCTATCTTGAGCTTTCTGATCAATAATCTCCCCCCTGCCAAGATCTATATGGGTAATACCGGAAGCCATTTTTTAGGTTTTATCTTGGCGGCATATGCCCTGGCAATAAGTTATGCCCCCCTAGGAAGAAAGGTCGCCCTTTTTAGCCCGCTACTTATACTCGGACTGCCTATATTCGATACTGCGTTTCTAATTTTGATACGCATAATGAAAAAAAAGCTCCCCTTTAAGAAAAGCAATGACCATCTGGCCTTACTGTTTCTGGCCGCGGGTTATTCTAAGAAAAAGATGTTATGGGTAATGCTCGGGTTAGGTGTCTTCTTCTCTCTTTGCGGGATATTGATAAGCCAGGCATCTAATCAGCTGGGCCTAGTTGTTATAGCTGGCGCGCTTATGATAAGCCTAGCTATAACCTACAAAATGAGCAGGGTAGCAATCAATGGCTAAAAAAAATATACTTATTCTGGGCGCAGGACTTGCTGGATTAAGCGCTGCCTGGCATCTGCAGAAGCAAGGGATAGACTGCCAGATTCTTGAAAAAGAGCCGCAGCCGGGAGGCCTGTGTCGCTCAAAAAATATAAATGGCTTTACCTTTGATTGCGATGGACACCTGCTGCATTTCAAACACCACTATACCTTTAATCTAGTTAGGGGTCTTCTCAAGGGTAATTTAGCATCCCACTGCAGAAGGTCCTGGATATATTCTCATAGCAGGTATACCCGTTATCCTTTTCAGGCTAATCTCTACGGGCTTCCTTCACAAATAGTAAAAGAATGCCTCTTAAGCTTTCTTAAGGCCTCTCAGGCGCAAGTCTCTGAAATTAAGAAAAGGGAGAATTTTCTTGCCTGGACCAAATATACATTTGGAGAAGGAATAGCCAGGCATTTCATGATCCCCTATAACCGCAAATTCTGGACTATCCCTCCAGAAGATTTAACCTGCGAGTGGTTGGACGGATTTGTCCCGGTTCCCTCTTTAAACGATCTAGTAAACGGCACAATAAAAGAGGGCAAGAAGCAATTCGGTTACAATGCGCATTTTTGGTATCCCAAAAAAGGCGGCATAGCCTCTTTAGTAAAAGCCCTGGCAAGGCCGCTGGACAATATACGTACTAATTGCGAAGTAACTGAGATCGACTTAGGCAAGAGAGAGGTGCGTTTAGCCTCCGGGGAAAGAGAAAGATTTGATTATCTAGTTTCTACTATACCGCTGCCCAGGATGTCTAAAATTATCAGCGGTCTGCCGCAGGATATTAAGCGACCTTTTGGATTATTAAAATGGAACTCGGTTTTTAATCTTAACCTCGGAGTTAAAAATAAAACTAGTCCCTTAAGACACTGGGCTTATTTTCCCGAGAAGGGATTGATTTTTTTTAGGGTCGGCTTTGCGCATAACTTCTCTTCTCATAATGCACCTAGTGGTCAGGGGTCGTTATACGCAGAGGTGTCTTATCCCTCCGGGAAGACGATCGATAAGAACAAACTCATCTACAGGATTAAAGAAGACTTAAAGAGGATCGGCATAATCAATCATGAAAAACACATATGTTGCCAGGACGTTAATGATATCAAATACGGCTACCCCATTTACGATAAGAACTACCGTCAGAGTAGGGCCAAGATTACAGAATATCTATTAATGAATAGCATTCTCTCCTGCGGGCGTTACGGCTCCTGGCGTTATATGTCCATGGAAGAGGCGATCTTAGACGGCAGGGCAGCAGCGGAGAAGATTGCGGAGATAGTATGATAAAAGAATTATTTAAACATAAAAGATTAATTTATGAATTGGCGATAAGAGACCTCAAAGTCAGGTATCGAAAGCCATTTTTGGGATTTTTTTGGATGCTGATTATGCCTCTTTGCACTGCCATTATCTATAAAATATTGTTCTCGGATTTTATGCATGCCTCAAGCGGTAGCTATCCATTCTTCATACACCTGATAACCGCTTTATTGCCGTGGGCATATTTTGCTAATTCAATCCAGGGGGCCACCCTAAGTATATTGGGGAGTAAAAATATCATAAGACAGATATCCTTCCCCAAGTATCTCTTGCCGCTTTCGGTAGTATTAGCTAACCTTATAAATTTTTTCCCCGCCCTACTAGTTTTATTAGGTTTTCTTGCCGCCTTCCATATCAAGGTCAGCGGCCTGATAATCTTTCTGCCAGCAGTAATTTTAATCCAGACATTATTAATCGTAGGGGTTTCCCTGGCGGTTTCATCCCTGCAGGTTATCTATCGGGATATAGAATATATTATACAGATTTTGCTGATGGTACTTTTTTTCTTAACCCCGGGAGTTTATACGTTAGAGGAATTAATAAGCAAGACAAATCCGCTCTTTGTAAAGATTTATATGTGCAATCCATTAGTGGGGATACTCAACCTATACAGGATAATTTTTATCGGTAATTATACGAACAGCATGCCAAAGGAGATAAGCCTTTTCAATACATTGATTGTCCCCGGCATATGTTCGCTGGCGGCGTTATTTTTAGGTTATTATGTGTTTATCAAATGCGAAAACAGGTTTTCAGATTACCTTAATATATAGATAAGAGGCTATGCAGATAATTAGATTAAATAATGTTGGCAGGAGGTTTCATAGATACGTTAATACCGAAGAGCTTGCGAATGGCGGCATTGGTTTAAGGGGGCACGCCGCTAGAGATGGGGCCTTCTGGGCCTTAAGAAATATATACATTAGTGTAGAT
>JBAXNZ010000034.1:0-8609 GCA_037133515.1 bacterium | reverse complement strand
GAGGTGTGCAGTGAAAAGGAAGGGAATTAAATCAGCGGTCTCTTTGATACTACGCTTCTCTGTAATACTGACTATATTTTTGACCCTCTCTAACCTTGATTTTGCCCTGGCAGGAGACTCATTAACCTTTAGCGCTACTTGCACTGTACCGGCAGTTGCAGGCCTCAATGCCCCCATGATCGAACAAGAGTCCATAAGAACTCAAGGCAACGAGCCTGCCACACAGCAACAAATGAGCCCTCTACAAGCTCCGCTTCCTTCTATGCTACAGACAGAGAATAATATGAATTTACAGGAAGGCCAAGCAGTAATCCCTATAATTACCAAGACCCTATACAGCCGCTAACAACTATTCTTCCTTAATCTTTTTTAGTGGAATATTATGGATAAAAGAGAGGCCCTCATAAAGGGCGATCTCTTTTGTCAGGGATGTCTGAGGCAGGTAATAAACCGGCAGGGTATTGAGGTCTAAGGTTATGATATGTTCTCCTACAGCAGCATGGGCAAAGGCATATTTACCTACTGAGTCAGTAACTGTTTGGGTCCCATCTTCCAGGGTAAGGGTAACACCTTGAACGCCTATATCTCCTCTGCCATACTGGCCATCATCATTTACATCTTCAAAAACCAGTCCGCTTATCTCTGAACGCGAAATAATACCAAAATCAACCACCACATTTCGGTTATGCAATATCGCCACCTCTTGGGCTATCGGTACAGTCACCACAAAACCAGCCTGAAGGCTTGAGGCATCAAGGGTTAAAAATGCCTTACGCGCCTTGATCTTTTTAAACTTATAGTAACCGAATATGTCGGTAACCTGAAACTTGTCTTTCCCCAAATAAATCTTCACCCCTTCAACCGGCGCCTCATCTCGCTGCCTGAGTCCATCGGAATTGAGGTCCTTAAAAACATAGCCCTCGACATTACCCGTGGATTCCCAGGCCACTCCGGTATCCCAGGTATAGCGCATCCCGGCATTAAAATTAAAATCAATGCGCGCACTCAAGCCTGGTTTCTCTACCCAGGAATTACGCATACGGCAGGAGCCGTAGATCTCTCTATCTGGGCTAGGCCTGTAGGATAATTCGGTATAGCCCTCAAGATAATCTTCTCCGGAGAGAAAACTTAATGACGAGGTGGTATCCTCCTCATCGCGGAAGGCCATGCGAAAACTAGCATAAAGTGGGGTAGTCCATAGCTGGTCTGACCAGTCTATGCCTGTCTCGTAAGCATTAGGAGCGGCTGTTATACCGGTATAAGTCTCTTTTAACCAGTTCATCTCGCGGTTTATGTAATAATGCAGACCCCCCATTAAGTCAAACCTTAAGGCTGCAGTAACTTTATCGTTAAGATAAGATGAGCTGGGAGAAGTAAAACTCTGGTTCCTCTGGTGATAATATCCTAAGGTAGTGGATATATCCCTTAGGAAATAAAAACCCTTAGAAAAGTTAAGGCCATTCGCCTGATAGCGCGATTGAGAGATACTACCTAAGCGGTTCTGCAAATTATAATTCAAGGTAAGAGAACTGGAGTCATCTATCTGATAGGCAGCATCCCAATTTAATAATTCATTAAGGCGGCTATCCTCATCCGTAGCAGGAAAGGCCCTATCTAAAAAAACATCAAGCAGAGCGCTTGAGCTTAACTTCTCTGTTGGCTGATAATTCAGATTAATTGAATTACCTATTTCTCCGGAGCGCCAGCCCTTTCCAGTAATACTATAGTAATTCTTATCAATATTCCTGAACTGCGTAGTAAGGTTAATCTTGGGTCGGCTAAGCCGCGTGCCTGCCATATAGGCAACCCGCTCAGTATCAAAACCAGCATCGTAATTCAAGCCCCAGCTTTTAAAACCCCATTCACCTGAAGTATCATATACGTATTTAGGCAGATACGCATCCCGGTTTCTGCCCCAGCCATGCACTATAGAGGCTCTGTAGACCTGAGCCTTGGTAGGCGAATATGCGGCATTGAAACCATCAAGAAATGAGTTCTGTATTTTAGTCAGACCGGGAGAAAGATTACCATATCTTCCGCCTCCTTCCCTGCCCCAAAAAGCAGAATATTGTATCTTCTTATTAAAGGCAGGGGATGTCAACCCTGCGCCGCGCACCCCGGAGCCAGAGAAAGAAAGATTGGTAAAAGGCGATGAGAAATCAAAACCCTGTAAACTAAAACCTTGGAATGGCCCGATACTACCGTTAGTAAGCGCAAGGCTAAAATAGGTTAGGTCTGTGGTAGTTTTTAAGCTGCGTACATCAGCCTCTGAATTAATGTTTCCATAAGGAGTCTCTCCGGATAAGCTTAGGCGATGTGCCCAATTGTAACTTGAACGTCTCAGACTCTCAATTCTTCTTCCGCTCTCATAAGAATTCCAGGATAGGTCGTAGGTGAGCCTAAAATTACGCGCCTTCTCTTCTTCACGACGCAGCATCTCATCATAAGTAGGGCCTTGGGGCTCTGGCAACGTACAGAGAAATTCAATGGTCCAGCGGTCATTTTCATCCCAGATATGTACATAGGTATAGCCGATATTTGCTGCTTTTACCAGTAGCTCATCAGGATTTTTTTGTTCTACTGTTAATATGTTTGGCTCTACCACCAGAAATCTCTGTATACTCCTTCCTGAGATAATGATACTCATTCCCTGGGTTATCTCTATGGGCTGAGAGAGCTGCGCAAAAGTTTCATCGAGCCTTATTATTGAAGGAACAGCAGGCATAGTGGTAGTTGTATCTTCTAATGTTAATTCTCCAGGAAGAGACCTGGCGAGAGCTTTTGTAGAACGCCTCTCTAAGATTACTTCTTTTTCTAATTTTGTTAAGTCAGAATCTTCTAGGCCTAAATTAGGCCCGGGGGCAAAAGCAGGCTGAGCAGTAGGATAGGCAATATCCTCTTCTTTGACTGTTCCTTTTTGTTTAAGCATCTGGATGTATCCAAGGGCTGGTTTGTAATCAGGCTCTAAGATGAGCGCTTGCAGGAAGGATTGCAGGGCCTCTTCGTATCTACCTTGCTTATAAAATTTTATCCCTGTTTCACAGAGGAATTCCGGCATAAGCGATGCTGCCCCTGCAACAGGGATATTAACTGGAGTAAGAAGTACAGTTATTAAAATTATGGCGAGTAGTCTCTTCATATAGGTTTGCCTATTTGAAATCACCTACCCTTAAGACCTCTCCATTCTCTCCTATCTCTATATCTGCCTCCTTGGTGACAATCGGGCCCCTGGCCTTATGAGCAGTTGCTGTTTCAATCGCTTTACCCAGGTCTAGTGAAATTACCATTGAGTATTTTCCGGCAGTCAAAGGCTCCTTAAGTAAGGCGCTAAGTTTTGCTTTATCTTTAGGCAGGGTATAGACATCATTAAAATTACCGCGCGCAAAGATCTTGCCTTTGCTGTTCATGATATAGAAGGTCCCGCCTGCTTTAATATCGGTATTACCTATATTCTGAAAATCGCTTGAGATCAGGATTCCTTTATTCTTTGGCGCGTCAGCTATAGAAAATTTGCTCAGGCTTATCGATCTCTTTGTATTATTCTGGGCCTCAACATAAAAAAGAGCGCCCAGCCTAATATTAAGAGTGGTGTTTGCCTGCACAGACTCTTTCTGACCCTGAAGAGTAGCGGCTATGGGCTCTGTCTCAAAGAACATCACTGCGAAATGGCCTCCTTCAATATCAGCAGGAGCTTTTATGGTATAGTTTAACTGGCCTACACCATAAGCAGGTATTATAAATTCAGAAGGGCTTAAGCTAATCCAGCTTGCGCAGGATAAAGGAGTGGTATTAGCCGGATGAAAAGCCCGGGTACCGGTCTGATCAGCATAATCCCAATCCTCAAGATAAACCTTTACCTTTAGGCTTTGCGCTGACTGAGTATATACCTTGATAGTTCCGGACTTAGTGCTTCCAGGAGGTACGGCAATTCTCAATCTAGCAGGGTCTATGCGGAAGGAAAGCTGAGCTAGTGCTAAGTTAGCAGGAATAAAGATTAAAGCTAAAAAATATAAAAAAACTTTCCTATTTTTTAGAAGGATACTCACGCATACCCCCTTTTGCTAAAACAAGACGCTAAGAATTGACCTTATTCTTAGCGCCAAAGAAAAACGACTTCCCTTCCTTGGTTACAGTTAAAATACGCGCTTTTAGCTAAATGTAAGTTGTCAAACTGATGGTAATACTTACCGTATAGCTGTTATTAGGCGTATCTATGGGTACCGGAGTTCCGACCGGACTACCAGCTGCCGGAAATGGCGGTATGCCATATTCAGCGCGCACGATCCTGGCCCTCTTGGACTTGAAGATTACCGAGTTGTTTTTAGCTGGTACAGCTACGTTGATCTGACCGTTATCAGTTATTTCCTGAGCATTCATCACTCCCTGTGCTGAGCCAGTTGTTGAATACTTATCTGCGCTAGCATAAACAGGAGCAAAGACCAATGCATTCAGGATTGCTGTTGAACTTGAGGTAGCAATTTGGCTAAGCTGATACCCAGTTCCGCCCCAAGCATCAGGGAACAGGTAAACAATAAAGAACTTCTCAGCGTAGAAGCATCCTGCTCCGCCTGCATCAACACCACCTGAAGTCTTCAGGCGGGTTGATAACGTGCCAAAGCCTAGCGTTGTCCCTCCAACCGATTGAGTACACTGACCCCAGGGATCATTAGCTGGAATATAGCTATATCCTGTACACGTAAGCAATACATGCGTACCCAAATCAGCCCCTCCGGTAATAGATGTGGTAACACCTAAATCCAAAGCAGAAGCCATTGATGGTGCAAAAAACATCATCAATGCCACTATTAACATTAGACTTGTTATTTTCATTCTTTTTCACCCCCTTTCATTTTGTTATTTTTGAAAATTTATCAAGCAAAACACAAGTTGTAGTAATCTCTATAACTCAGATAACGAGTAAGTAATTTTAGTGGAATAATCACCTGATTTTATATCCCTGGATGGAGCCAGCTCATAGATGACCTCAAACTTATCAGGCGAACCCTTATTATCCGAAACGAATAAGACGGTATAGCCCTTCTTTACTGATTCCGGAGCAAGAAATTTCATAGTGCCTTTGGTCTCCAGGCTCTGCATATAAAGGTTAAAATATTTTGCCCGGATAACCTCACCTGATTTATTCATTAGCTCCGAATAAACATTCTGGGTTACCTGGTATTGTTTAGCGGTATTGCTCTTTACCTCAATGACCATCTCATTCTTCTTAGGCTCATCAGTAGGCCGCAGGTTTAAGAATTCAATTACTCCCTTTTGGTTCTCCGGATAAATAGTAATATCGAATATCTGCGGGTTCTCTACCTCAAGAGAAAGGGTATCAATGAGCTTAGTCTGAGGAAAAGCAAGGCCTTCTACCAGATATCTTATGTTGGTGCGGTACTTACCTGCCTTCTGCTGCATAAGGTCACCCAGCCTATACTCTAAGATAAAACTATCCGCATCCCCTGTAGGAGAAGAAGTATAGATAACCTGTTGACGATTAGAAAGAGCGGTCTCTTCATTAATTGCCATGCCGCGCTGTGCATCCATTCCCCTAAAAGCTACTGCTTCCCAACTTAAGAAGTTCCCTTCCGGGGAAACCAGCTGCTCATTTACTAACTGAACTATGGCAAACTGTTTGCCAAAACCGCCTTTAATATTAAAGGCTATTGCCGAGCTGCGATTATCTTCCTTATCAGCTTTTAAAGAAATAACCTTTGAGCCTTCCAGGGTCTTGATCTCTATCGCAGACTCTATTTGAAACTCAGCTAATACATCCAGCATCACTGTGACCTGCTGCTGCGTAGAATCAATCGGCTCCAGGGTAAAACCTAATCTGCCTTTATAAGAACCTGAGACAATATTCGGCGAAGGTAATATGCTATAAACTAAGGTAAAGGAATCTGAAGTTCCAGTTCCGTTAGAGGTGTAGATTATCTGACTACCCAACCTAACCGGAACCTCTTCTCCTACATTGATAGTGCCAAAACTATTACTACCCCTAATCCCATAAACCACAAAACACCCTTCTGGCAGGCGAGCGCCTTCCAGAGTACTTGGGGGCTGCAGGAACATATTACTTAAACGGTACTGCTTGGCAATATCAGAGGTAATCCTGACTGTTACCTCTCTATTTATCCTACCCATATCAGGGGTAATCTTATCGAACCTTAAATCATAGCCGCCCTGATAGGGATTAACAGATAAATCAAATGCTGCCTGGGCATTATCTGCTAAAATAAAACAAGTACTTAAAATGAGTGCTAAAATAAAAAAGCTCAGGCTAGGTTTTCGCTTCATAAGTACCATATATTATATATATTTAAGGCGATTTGTCAACTAATAAAAAAGCCGGAATTACATTTTTGTAATCCGGCTAACTTCCGTGGCATGCCTTGGCTACCTCTAATCAAGGCGTGCCGGATCTTAAAAAGTTCTCTTATCTCTTATATATAGTATATATATTTAAAGCGCTTTGTCAACTAATTTTAACTTTATTTTAAAGGCTCTATTACCATTGCTTCTGCGTCTTCTGCGACTTCTATCCCTGCCTGTTTAGTTATAGCAGGCGGCTTAAGAATGCCAGAGCCCTCCAAAGACTTTGATATATCTATAGTCATGATTATGTCATATCTTCCTTTGGGCACATTCTTTGGCCATTCTGCCAAGAGATCAACGCTATCTCCGGGAAAGGTATAGACCTCATTAAATTCTCCCCTGGCATAGACCATGCCTTTGCGGTCAATAATAAAAAAAGTCCCCTTGGTATTAACATCAACATTGCCTTTATTGGCAAGCCTGGCCTTGATCTTAAGTTTATTCTTCTCATTGGTTAACTTAAGCCCATCTATTACAATATTACGGTTTATGGTCCCCTGCGGCTCTATATAAATAAGTGAGGCAATTCTCACTGCCATATTTACGCTTACCCCCTCTACGTCTTTCTTAGGCTCCTGCATATAGCTCTCAAAAAATATTACCGCATAGCGTCCGCCCTTAACGCCTTCGGGGACCTTTACCGTGAAATTCACTACCTGCTTACCGTAGGCAGGAAGGCTAAACTCCGAAGGAGAGAATGTTATCCAATTAGCTGCGGATAGCTCCGTAGTACCTGCGGGCTTAAAATCTTTAGTCCCGTCACAGGCCGGCAGATAAACCCAGTCTTCTAAATATGCCTTTATGGTTTTTGCCTCCGGAGAAAGATTGTATATTTTTATGGTCCCGGTCTTAGAGCTTCCAGGGGGAATACTCAATCTTATCTTTGCCGGCTCAACCTGAGCTACTTCTATAGCCGATAGAAATGAAGGAGAGAAGAATAGATAAACAAGCAGTAATAGAAAAAGTGGCTTAAAAGGACGGGTCATGCATATTATTTTATACCTTTTTAAGAATAGCGCAATAGTAATTTATTACAAAGCAGGCCCGGATAGTTTAAGAAATTCGTTAAACTATCTCACCTTAAATATTAAGATATTCTTCCGGTAACCTATAGCTCTTTTAAATCGCTGCTATGGTAATGGTTACTGTGCCTGTATATGTACCAGCTGCCTGGCTTGTAGGTATCGGCTCATAACCTTCGTACGGCTTAGCACCGCCTTCTAAATAAGAAGGTATGCTATAGAACGCCCGGATAATCCTGTTCGATGCTGCTGTTTCGCTTCTGTAGATCAGCTTATCGGTCCCTACTGCTGAATCCTTTCCACCTAAGGTAGAACCTGTTGGCTGCACACCCTGAGCATTACCAGCTGACCATTCATCAGCTGAAGCATAACCAGGAACTAACATAAAACTTCCTGTGGGTAAGGGTGTCGCGCCATTGCTTAATCCTGCGCAGGTACTGCGTACCTCATAGTGGTTGCCGTAACTAGTGGTAAAGAGAAACACGCAGTAGTATTTCGGGCTAAACCAGACTCCCGCATCACTACCGTCCGCTGCTTTAGTCGTAAGCTGACCAAAGGTCATCGCGCTTACGTCTGTCCCGGTCCAGGGTTCCTGTCCCTCCGTAGCCAACTCCTTTATTACCAGACTCAACTGAGGCGTATTATTAGGAACCACTGCATTTACGGAGACATTAGCTGAGGATGCAGCATAACAAGGGAGCACATTAAACAAACCTACCAACGCTGCGAGCATCACAATCAATAACTTTTTCATCTGAATCACCTCCTTCTTATTTATTTTTACTACCATTATCCTTTTCATCTTCTCACCTTTTCTTTTTTTACCGGCCCTAAAAAGACAGAAAGCCGGATTGACCCTTTAGTCAATCCGGCTTAATTTACTCGTGGCAATCCTGACTACCTCTAATCAGGACTTCCGGACCATAAATGGCTTACTAAAACCTTTTATAAAGTATATCCCAGACACCTATATCTGTCAAGGCTATTTTTACCTTTTTAAGTCTGTTGCATAACCCGGAATGCCCTAGCCAAACCCATCAAATCCTCTTTTATATGCACCCCTACGCGCTGTTGGCCGTTTCCATTTAATTGCTTCGACCAGATCACCTCTCCTTTGACATAATATGGCTCATGGTGATCAGGTATAATCAACCAGATATCTAAAGGTGTATTAATAGATAAATCCTCTTTAGTCACAAATCCCACTCCATT
>JBAXNZ010000033.1:0-8624 GCA_037133515.1 bacterium | reverse complement strand
TATATCATTTTGTTTTTAGCCCTGGCAATACTCTCCCTGCCGTTCTTATGGCATGTCTTAAGGGAGTATCAAAGAGATAGGTTGATGGTTTTTATTAATCCCAATATCGATCCCCTGGGTGCAGGCTATACCATTATTCAATCCAAGATTGCCATCGGCTCAGGCGGATTCTTTGGCAAGGGTTGGCTCTCTGGCACTCAGAGTCAGTTGCGTTTTTTACCCGAGGCGCATACCGATTTTATCTTTGCCACCTTTGTTGAAGAGTGGGGTTTCTTAGGAAGCGCGGTAATATTGTTGCTCTACTATTTTTTAATCAGGGCGGGATTAAATATCGCCGCCAGGACTTCGGATAATTTCGGCAGGCTGCTCGCCTTAGGTATAGCATTTATGTTAGGGGTACAAGTATTTATCAATATCTCTATGAACCTGGGGCTTGCCCCGGTGGTAGGCGTGCCTCTTTTTTTGATGAGCTACGGAGGCTCATCCGTAATAGTGACCTTTATCTCCCTGGGGATCTTGGCCAATGTCGATAAAACCAGGGCAGTATTTTAACCTTTCAAATATGCTAGATGATATCTTGTTAAACATACAGAAGCCCGCGCGTTATATAGGCCAAGAGTGGAATACTCCGAAAAAGGATTTTATCTCCTCCCCTATAAAGTTTGCCCTCTGCTTCCCAGACTTATATGAAGTAGGGATGAGCAACCTGGGCCTGAGGATCCTTTATGGGCTCGTAAATAGCATGCCCGAGGTTTCCTGCGAAAGGTTTTTTAGCCCTGCCAGCGACCTAGAGCAGGCCTTGCTGGCGAGGGGCCAAGAAATATCCTCTCTTGAGACAGGCAGGCCGCTTAAGGAATTTGACCTGGTGGGTTTTTCCTTAGGTTATGAGCTCAATTTCACTAACGTCCTGGGCATCCTAAAATTAGCAGGCTTGCCGCTTCTTTCATCCTTGCGCGATCACCGTCACCCCTTGATTATTGCCGGAGGCCCATGCGTATTGAATCCCGAACCTATGCATGAGTTCTTTGATTTATTTGTTATTGGAGAGTCAGAAGAGGTCATCTGCGAGATAATAGATCTCTACTCTCGCTCTAAGGATGGTTTTAGGAGCAATAAAATAAGCAAGGAAGAATTATTATTAGGGCTTTCAGGCATAGAGGGCGTATATGTCCCTTCGCTATACGAGGTTATTTACGACGATAGGGGGTTAATCAAAGAATTTAGGCCCAGGCTCAAGGGGGTAGCGCAAAGGGTTAAAAAGCGTTTTGTCAGAGAGCTGGATAACTCTTATTTCCCGCAAGAGTGGCTCCTGCCTTATATACAGGTAATCCATGACCGCATTACTTTAGAGATTATGCGCGGCTGTCCTAACAGCTGTAGGTTTTGCCAGGCGAGACTTCAGTATTTTCCTTATCGCTTGCGTTCTAGAGATAAGATACTTGAGCTTGCCGGGAATACCTATAAAAATAGCGGCTATGAAGAGCTCGCCCTGGGAGGTTTATCGGTGAGCGATTATCCCGGGATAGAGGGGCTTTTAAGCAGCCTGATAGGTTCTTTTAGAGACAAAGGGGTTGCAATATCCCTGCCTTCCATAAAACCCAAGATCATAGTAGGCAGTCTTTCTTCAATGATAGCCACTATTAAAAAAACAGGCCTGACCTTTGCGCCTGAAGCGGCAACAGAGAGGTTGCGTAAAATCCTGAACAAGCGTTTTGATATGCAGGAATTTATGGGTACGCTAGAGCAGGCATATTCTGCTGGTTATCAGCGGGTAAAACTATATTTTATGATAGGCCTGCCCTTTGAAGAAGATGCTGACCTGGGGGCTATAGTTGATTTTGCTAAACAGGTCTCGGAACTACGCAGGAAGAGTAAGCATGGCCCGGCCCAGGTCAATATAAGCATAAATACCCTGATCCCTAAGCCGCACACGCCCTTTCAGTGGCTTAAGATGCAGGATTTAGAATCTATAAAGCGCAAGCACTCCTATATTAAAGGCCAAATAAAGAGCGCAAGGCTTGAATTAAACCTGCACAATCCCCAGATGAGCATATTGGAGGGTTTACTCTGCCGCGGAGACAGAAGGTTAAGTAAGGTAATACTGGCTGCTTTTCTAAAAGGCGCTCGCTTTGATGCCTGGGTTGATCACTTTAACTTTCAGAGCTGGATGGATGCCTTTTCTGAATGTGGGATAGACCCGCAAAGGTATCTGCGGGAGAGGCAAAAAGAAGAGATCCTGCCCTGGGATTTTTTAGATATAGGCATAACCAAAGATAATTTACTCTCCGACTCGCAATAGCAAAAGTTGTTGCAATAACAGATGATAAGAAGTATAATCCCAGCAAAGAGTTTATGGGAGGAAAAATGACAAAAAATAATCAAAGTCTTTCTTTAGAGTCAAAAGGCTTGCGCTATCGGCTTAAGATAGCGTTTTATCTTATGTTAGTCTTGCCGTTTCTGGCATATATTTATCTGGTCTCAGTTTTTATCCTGCCAAATGTTGGCTTAAGGTTAGAGGTGGTTGCGATTGCCCTGTTTAGCATATTCATCGCCTTGGCAGGTTTTTATGTAGTAAGAGGGGTAGTAAGCCGCATCCTGAACATAAGCTCAGAGGCTAAGGTAATTGCTGCAGGAGATCTTGGCCGTAAGTTAGAGGTAAAATGTAAGGATGAAATAGGCGACCTTGAGGGATCGCTTAATCAGCTGACTCAGCGCATACGCAGCAACATTGATGAACTAAAAATTTATAAAGACAGGACTAATGAAATAGACCTGGAGATCCAAAAGCGTCTGTTTGTATTCTCCACGTTGTTACAGATCAGCTCTCTTATCCTACAGGGCGCAAAACTTGAAGAAGTGCTCAAGGTTACTATTGTAAAATCTAAGCTGTTGGCAAAATCCACAATAGCATATTTATTTTTCAGGAAAGAAACTAGCGATATATTCTTATGCAAGGTAGCAGAGGGAATCAATAGCGAGCAGTTTTTAGGGGCTCAGATCCAGCCGCAGGATCCGGTATTCTCAGGAGTTATTTCTGAGGGGCAGGCCTTGATTATAGATAGCAAAGGCATATTGCAAGAAGGACTAAGAACTGAGCTCTACGGGAAATTCGGAATTAAAAACACCCTTGCCATGCCTGTTTTCTCAAGGGGCAGCGTTTCCGGTATATTGGGGATCGGTAATACCGAAGACTCATTTTTATACAAGAAAGACGATATAGAGCTCTTGGATATATTCATCAAGCAATTGGCCATAGCCCTGGAGAACGATTTATTGTCTCATCGATTGGAGAAGCTTGAGATTAAGGACAGACTCACCGGTTTATATAACGAGTCTTTCATTCGCAACCGCCTGGGAGAAGAGATACGCCGGGCGATCACTTATCAGAGGCCGTGTGCGTTTGTGCTTTTAAATATCGACGATTTCAGCAAGGTAGAAACTAATTTTGGCCCAGCTTATGCGCAGGAGGCACTCAAAAGAATCGCTTATCTTATCCGTGATTCCGTCACCGAGATAGACCGCGTGGCCAGGACCGCTAACAATGAATTTGCCATAGTGCTTCCTGAGAGGAATAAGCGTCAGGCCAAAGTTACGAGCGATGAAATCCGAAAGAAGGTAGAGCTTTCTTTTAGCAAAGAAGATGGAGCCGATAAGAAGCTTACGGTCAGCGGAGGGGTAAGCGAGAATCCCCTTGACGGGGTGACTGCGGAAGAATTGGTTAATAGGGCCAGGGATGCGCTTAGGCAGGCGAAGAGCCTAGGTAAAAACCGTATTTTAGGTTAACGATGCGCAGGATTATCAATAAACAATTAGGGGAGCTTCTTATAGAGCGCGGCATCATTGATAAGCTTCAGTTAGAGGAGGCCCTGAACAGGCAGCAGGATAAGGGGGGGCTGATCGGTGAGATAATGGTTGAGCTGGGTTTTGTGAAGGAGGAGGATATAGCTCAGACCCTGACTGCTCAGTATGGGTTTCCTTATCTACCGCTAGGCAATTATGAGGTCAATCAGGAGATTGCGCATATCATACCTAGCCGGGTTGCCAGGCAGTATCTGATTATACCGATAGACAAAATAGGCAATAACCTGACGCTTGCGATGTCCAATCCTCTTAATGTGCAGGCTATTGAAGACGTAGAATTGATTTCAGGGTGCAATGTGCAGGCATTCGTTTCTACTTCTTCAGATATTAAGCTGGCGATTGACAAATATTATAAAGATAAGTAATAGGCTGGTAATTAGCGAGTCGTTTACGTTGCATATTAAGAATGGTCTCTCTAAAAGAACGCCTGACAGAACTACTGATCCATAATAAGTTTATCACGCAGGAGCAGCTTACCAAGGCGCTTGAGGTTCAGGCCGAGAAGGGCGGTAGGCTTAGCGATATAATTATAGGCTTGAATTTTATTAAGGAGAGCGACCTTATCTCTACCTTAAGCGAAGGGCTGGGGTTTCCCTTAATCGACCTGCGGCGTTTCAAGATAGATTATGAAGTAGTTAAGCTTATCCCTTCCGATATCGCGCGCCACTACCAGATAATCCCTATATCCAAGATAGGTGATACCATCACGCTGGCTATGGCCGACCCCTTGAATATTTTTGCCATTGATCACGTGGAATCTCTCACCGGATACAAGATCAATCCGATCATCTCCTCTAGCCAGGATATAATGCAGACTATAGACGTTTCTTATCCTGATGTAACCAAGACCGTAATAGACGACCTGGTTAAGGAGATGGCGACTAGCTCAATAGAGGTTATTAAAGAGGAAAAAGAAGTCTCTCCTAGCGATCAGGAGCTTGATCGCGTAGCCCGCGATACCCCGGTAATAAAAGTCACCAATTTTATACTGGAGGATGCAGTTAAGAAAAAGGCCTCTGATGTGTTAGTTGAGCCATTGAATAAATCCCTAAGAATCCGTTTTCGCATAGACGGTTTACTGTACGAACAGAAAGCGCCTGCCAAAAGCATGCACGCCTCTATCGTCTCGCGTATCAAGGTAATGTCTGAGCTGAACATAACCGAACACCGTCTTCCCCAGGACGGCCGCTTTAAAGTAAGGATGTCTGGCAAAGAGATAGATTTCCGTGTCTCGGTGTTACCATCAAGCTTAGGCGAGAAGGTGGCTGTACGTATATTAGATAAATCTCAGGCTACCCTGGATATAGAGAAGCTGGGGTTTAGCGCGGATGCCGTGGATAAGTTTAAAAAGATAGCCAAGCTTCCACACGGAATGATGCTTATCTGCGGGCCTACCGGTTCAGGAAAAACTACTACGCTTTATTCCATCTTAAAATATGTCGATAACCCGGAGAAAAACATCGTCACGGTTGAAGATCCTGTGGAGTATCAACTGGAGGGCATAAATCAGGTTACGGTAAAACAGGATATAGGGCTTACCTTTGCCGGCGCGCTGCGTTCTATATTGAGGCAGGACCCCAATATCATCATGATCGGAGAGATCCGCGATTTTGAGACGGTGGATATCGCTATAAAAAGCGCACTCACCGGCCACTTGGTACTTTCTACTTTGCATACTACCACTGCAAGCGGAGCAGTAGCCCGCCTGGTTAATATGGGCGTTGAGCCTTATCTCATTAATTCTTCTCTGGTCTGCGTGGTAGCGCAGAGGTTAGTGCGTAAGGTCTGCGTTTCTTGCAAGGAAGGGTATACGTTTAAAAAAGAACTGATAGAGAGCCTGAGGCTGGACCCAGATAAGATTAAGAATCCACAGTTTTTCCGCGGCAAGGGTTGTGCCCAGTGTTTTAATACAGGCTATAGCGGAAGATTGGCTATCGCTGAGGTATTGTTGCTTACCAATAAGATTAGGGAATTGATTTTGAGCAGGGCGCAGGAGCATGTCATAAAAAAACAGGCACGCCTGGAAGGATTGAGGACATTAAGGCAGGAGGGGCTGGAGCAGGCGCTAAAAGGCGAGACTACGCTGGAAGAGATCTTGAGAGTAACGGTAGCGGATGAAGAGGGAATATAAGTGTTAACCTTAAAAGAAAACATAATCGAGATACTACTGAAGAGTAACCAAATAAATAAGGAGCAGCTGGAAAAGGCGCTTGCCATTCAAAAGAAGCAACAGGTGTCTTTGCGCCATGTTTTAGTCGAACAAGGGGTTATTTCGGAAGAGGGCCTGCTCTCTCTGTTAGCAGAGCACCTCTACATACCAACTTTACACCTTTCCAAGTATAAATTTGATCCTAAAGTTGTGCAGCTTATACCGGAGAGGCTGGCCAGGCAGTACAACATTATCCCACTCTCGCGTATGGCCAATACCATGACTGTGGCAATCTCTGATCCATTGAATGTCTTTGCTTTGGATGACCTGCGGGTCTTTACCGGGTTTAATATCGATATTGTCCTAAGCCCTGAGGAGGAGATCTTAAAGGCTATTGAAACGCAGTACAAGCCACAGGATACCCAGCAACTTCTAAAGGACGGTGCCTCCCTTGTCGCGGGGACAGAGGAGCAGGATGTCGAGTTAATGAAAGAAGATGATATAGAGCTTAGTAGCGCAATTAAGGATAGCGAAAATCCTCCTATTGTTAAGCTGGTAGATCTTATGCTTACCCAGGCCCTAAAACAGAGGGCCTCTGATATACATGTGGAGCCGGAGCAGGAAGCCCTTCGCATACGCTACCGCATCGACGGAGCGCTACATGATATATTCAATATTAACAAGATCAATCAGAATGCGATCCTGGCCAGGATTAAGATTATTTCTAACCTGGATATCACCGAGTCTCGCATCCCTCAGGATGGAAGGTTTAAGGTAAAGTATGAAGGCAAAGAGGTAGATTTTCGGGTTTCAAGCCTGCCTACGACATTCGGACAAAAATTTGTGCTCAGGCTTCTGGATAAGGCTAACCTTTCCGTAGGCTTAGATAAACTGGGATTTTCAGAGCAGCCTCTAGCTATCTTTAAAAAGGCGATAGCCAAGCCATTCGGGATGATCCTGGTTACCGGGCCTACTGGTTCTGGAAAATCCACTACGCTTTATTCTGTCATTAATCAGCTCAATACACCGGAAAGAAATATTATCACCGTAGAGGATCCGGTAGAATATCAGATAGAAGGTATTACCCAGGTGCAGGTGAAGCCGGAGATCAACCTGAACTTTGCCTCTGGATTACGGTCTCTTTTAAGGCAGAGTCCAGACATAATCATGATCGGAGAGATCAGGGATTCTGAGACCGCAGATATCGCCATAAAGGCGGCGCTTACCGGGCAGCTGGTTTTTTCTACCCTGCATACCAATGACGCTGTATCCAGTATCACCCGCCTTATAGACATGGGAGTAGAGCCTTTTCTGGTAGCCTCGAGTTTAGTCATGCTCTGCGCGCAGAGGCTTTGTAGGAAGCTCTGCCTGAAATGCCGCAAGCCAATAGACGTACCAGCAGCATTTCTAGAGAATATCGGTTTTAAAGAGAAAACAACGTTTTATAAGGCCGAAGGGTGTAAAAATTGCAATAATACAGGTTTTCATGGTAGAATAGCTATTCTGGAAACGTTGCTGATTGATGACACTATACGCGAGATGGTTATAGAAAAGAAATCACTGGATGATATAAAAAAATACGCTGTACAGAAGTGCGGGATGATGACATTAAGGGATGACGCCTTTATAAAAGTAAGGGAGGGTACTACTACTTTGGATGAGGCGATAAGGATAACTACGGAGGAATGATGTTCAGGGCCGGTTGCCATGTATTATTAATTAATGATGACCAGGTAATGGCCAAATTTTTTAAGGAAAAGCTGATGCTCAACGGCGGGTATTCCGTGATAAGCGAATCGAGCGTAAGCTCCGGGCTGGATACCTTCGCGCACAACAGTTTTGATGTAGTGATGGTCAAGCTTAATCTTGTCGATAAAGAGGCAGAAGCGCTGGTCAGGGAATTGAAGAGGATAGACCCTGACTGTATAATCATTGCCTATCTAAACACAGTGAACCCCCAGATCATTAAGGAAGTTTCTCGTCTGGGTGTTTATGAAGTTATCAGCAAGCCTGTTAATCTGGATAAGTTACTTTTTTTGATTAAAAAAGGCGTAGATTTACATTTATTAGCCGCTACTCATCGCAAGCTAGCTCACAGTTTTAAAGAGCAGAACGCTACTCTAGAGAAACAGAATATACTTCTAGCCAAGAGAATAGAGGCGTCTACCAAGAACCTGGCCAGGCTTTATGAAGATTTACGCCAGACTTACATGCGTACCATTAAAGTATTGGCTCAGGCTATTGATGCCAGAGATCATTATACCCACAGCCATTCCGAGAACGTAGCCAGGTATGCGGTAGCTATTGCTGCTCAGGTGGGCTTAGGCGCTAACGAGTTAGAGGTGATACGTGAAGCCTGTGAGCTGCATGATTTAGGAAAAATCGGAGTAGAGGATTCCATACTGGGCAAGTCTTCTGAGTTGACAGAGTTGGAATGGGAGCAGGTCAGGAAACACCCTGTCATCGGAGCGCAGATCTTAGAACCCCTGACTTTCTTAAACGGGGTGATAGAGCTAATAAGGCAACACCATGAGCATTATGACGGCTCTGGGTATCCTGAAAAACGCAGCGGCGGAAATATACTCCTGGGCGCGCGCATAATACACGTAGCGGA
>JBAXNZ010000032.1:0-8658 GCA_037133515.1 bacterium | reverse complement strand
AGGTCAAACACGCCAGTATCCTGGCTTACAATAAACGCGAAGACAGTTATATCCTTAATATATCCCAGGGAACCTTAGGTAAAAAGATCCCCATAGGACTTGCGCGTCTAGATAAAGAAAATCCTTTAATCATCTTTTTCAAACATAATCAAGACGAGAAGCTTTTTAAACGCCACGCAGTAGTCTATGAAGAGCTTAAAAATAGCTTAAAGAAAAACAATCTCACCAAAGAAACAAAGTCTTTAATGCGCCATGTCTTATATCAGATGGAGACCTTTTATGCCCGAGTCTGTATCCCTATCAATTTCAGGGATGAGCTTTTAGGTATCCTGCTTTTAGGAGAAAAGGATAGCGCAAAGAAGTTCAATATCTCTGAGTTGAGGTTCTTTACTGCCCTTACTTCTTACGTATCCATGGCTATCAAGAACGCGCAGCTCTTTAAGGAGCTTGAGGCAGAATGGGAGAAGAAGCATCAGCTTTTTATGCGCACCACTATTGCCCTTGCAGCTGCGATAGAAGCTAAGGATAACTACACGCACGGACATACCACGCGCGTGACTACATTGAGCCTGCTTATTGCCGAGAGGCTCTCTGAACATAGCAAAAAACCATTTAATGAAAAATTCATAAAAGATTTACAGATAGCCAGCCTTCTGCACGATATCGGTAAAATCGGTATACCAGAATATATACTCAATAAAGGAGGCCCGCTGACTGAGGATGAACGTACAATGATAAAAGAGCATCCTTTAAAAGGTGTAGCGATACTGAAATCCATAAAAGAACTGGATGCCTCTATACTCGGGGTTAAGTATCACCATGAGAGATATGACGGATTAGGTTATCCGGAAGGCCTCAAGGGAGATGAGATACCCATGATCGCCTCCATAATCTCAGTAGCAGATTCCTATGACGCCATGACTACTGATCGGCCCTATCGAAACAGGCTCTCCAAAAGCGATGCCGTTAGTGAAATACAATACTTAATGGGTAAGCAGTTTCATCCCCGCGTCACCAGTGCCCTGGTTGAGCTCTCCCAGGAAGAAAAGATATAACTAGCCATGGCTTCGCGTATAATTTTAATGTACATCTCCGAGGTCTCAGGGCACCACAGTGCCACACTCGCAATAGAAAATGCAATCAAGACTTTATCCCCGAATACCGAGATCCTAAATATAAATGCCTTTAATTACACCAATCCTATCTCAGAGAAGATAGTAAACCGTCTTTATCTGAGCCTGATCAAAGCCACCCCGCGCATCTGGAGCTACCTCTACGACAATCCAGCAGTAGTAAAAAAGATTGAAAATATAAAGGATAATATCCACAGGATGAATTCTCCTAAGCTAAAGCTCCTCTTTGATAAGTTTAAGCCGGATGTAGTTGCCTGCACGCAGGCGTTTCCTTGCGGGATGGTCGCTGATTTCAAAAAAACCTATAATTCAGATATGCCGTTGGTAGCAGTGCTTACTGATTATATCCCGCACTCCTACTGGATATACGATAATATAGATTATTATATTACGCCTTCCCAGGACGTAGCTGCACGTCTGGGGAAAAAGGGGGTTGACTCCTTTAAAATAAAGCCGCTGGGCATCCCTTTTAATCCTAAGTTTACGCAGCCGGTAATTAGAGAACAGTCTTTAGAGAGATTGGGCTTGGACCCCGGACTAGTAACAATTTTGATTATGGGGGGAGGCCAGGGATTAGGCCCGATAAAGACTATTGTCAAAACATTAAAAAAGGTAAAACGGGATTTCCAGGAAATTATTATTACCGGCACAAATAAAAAACTTTACCGCTCACTTAAGAAAAAAATAAAGAAATACAAAAAAAAGATACTGCTATACGGCTATACGGATAATATTAATGAGCTGATGGGGGTCTCCGATATAATCATTACTAAACCGGGAGGGGTAACGACTGCCGAGGCGCTGGCAAAGGGCCTGGCTATGGTCATCGTTAAGCCCATACCAGGGCAGGAGGCAAATAACACCGCTTATCTTACGCAACAGGGCGCAGCAATAAAGGCAGCCTCTGCCGCTAAGATAAATTTGGTTATAGAGGAACTTTTAAGCGACCCACATAAACTTAAGGACCTGCGTGAATCAGCCAGCCGCATCGCTAAGCCAAATGCCAGCTTTGATATTGCCAGGCTCCTTTTAGATGTAGCAGCTAACTGATGCTCAATTATATACTTTACCGTTTCGGTCAATTCGTTGCGATATCTTTACCTTTAAAATTAAGTTATGCAATAGCAGTTATAGTCTCCGACCTGCACTATTTTTTTGCCTATAATGACCGACGCTCAGTCAAAGGAAACCTTAAAACAATCTTTCCTCAGGCAGCAGATAGCCAGATCCATAAAATGCGCAAAGAGGTATTCCGTAACTTTGCTAAATATCTGGTAGACTTCTTCCGTTTCTCAAAACTAGACCAGGCCTATATCGATAAAAACATCAAAGTAGAAAACTTCCATTATTTTGACGAAGCATTAGCTAAGCATAAGGGGGTCGTGATAATAAGTGCGCATATAGGTAACTGGGAGTTAGGAGGAGTAGTGATCGCGCTTTCAGGATATGATTTTTGGGCTGTGGTCCTTCCACACAAACATAAAAGAGTGGACCGGTTTTTTAACTACCAGCGCCAGAGTAAAGGCGTACATGTCATTCCCCTGGGCAGGGCAGTAAGGCAGTGCCTAAGATGCCTTAGGGAAAATAGAATGGTGGCTTTAGTAGGAGATAGGGATTTTAGCAACGGAGGCGTTGTCTTAGATTTTTTTGGTAAGCCTACGCTCTTTCCGGAAGGGCCAGCTGTCTTTGCCTTAAGGACCGGCGCCTCCATTGTGCCTACGTTTATGGTTAGAAACGCTGATGATACCTTTACCCTGCGAATAGAGAAGTCGATTGAAGCCAACGCCCAGGGCGATAAAGAAAAACAGATGAAAGATTTGATCTCTAGGTATAAAATAATCATCGAGGATTACATTAAAAAATACCCCGAACAGTGGTATATGTTCAGGAGGTTCTGGTTAGAATGAAGGCTTGTGTAGTTATTCCTACTTATAATGAAGCCAAGGCTATTTCGGGCTTAATCGAGCAAATACGCAAGCAAGGCCTTGATGTCCTGGTCGTGGATGACGGCTCAAGCGACAATACCCCTAAATTAGCAAGGCAAGTCGGGGGCGTGGTTTTAATAAATCAGAATAATCAGGGTAAAGGCGCCTCCCTGATTAAGGGTTTTAATTATGCCTTAAGCCATGGCTATGATGTCGTGATTACCATGGATGGCGACGGACAGCACCTTCCTGTAGATATCCCCTGTTTTATCCGTATGGCAGAAGATTCAAAAAGCGGACTGATTATCGGAAACAGGATGCTTAAGGCCCATAGGATGCCGCGCTTACGCCTGCTTACCAACATGTTTATGTCCTGGGTTATTTCTAAAGTAGCAGGACAGAGCATCCCGGATACGCAATGCGGATTCAGGCTGCTTAAAAAAGAGGTTATTGAGAAGTTATCTCTAGGGACATTTAAATACGAGACAGAATCAGAGATAATAATACAAACCTCAAGGCTTGGCTTTAAGATTGAATCCATGCCGGTTAAGACTGTGTATGCCGGAGAAAAAAGCCAGATTAACCCTTTTATTGATACGCTAAGATTTTTTAGGTTTATCCTACGCGAGTTATGGACTATCAAGCCTTAAGAAAAATAATGATTGAGGAACAGCTGATCCCCAGAGGCATATCGGATCAGAGGGTTATTGGTGCTTTTTCAAAAGTAGAGAGGCATAAGTTCATACCCCAAGACCTAAAGGATAATGCCTATGCTGATTTTCCTCTTCCCATAGGCCAAGGCCAAACAATCTCTCAGCCGTATATTGTAGCCTTAATGACAGAAACCTTAGGCTTAAACGGAGGAGAAAAAGTATTAGAGATAGGGACTGGCTCAGGATATCAGGCAGCAATTTTGGCAGAATTAGCCAAAGAGGTTTATACTATTGAGCGTTTAGAGGGATTAGCAAATAAGGCCCAGGAGCTGCTTTTAGGGCTTGGTTATCAGAATATTGAGTTTAAGAGCGCAGACGGGACTTTGGGCTGGTCAGAAGAGGCCCCTTTTGATAGGATTATCATTACCGCTGCAACTTCGGCGATACCTCTGCCTCTGGCGCAGCAGCTAAAGGAAGGCGGTAGGTTAGTCTTACCCTTAGGAGAAAGCTTTAGCCAGGTTTTAACTTTAGCCATTAAAAAGAATGGTAAACTAGAATCAAAGGATATCTGCGGCTGCGTTTTTGTGCCGCTGGTGGGAAAGTACAGCCTAAATTAAAATGATACAGGTTTATACGGGATACGGAAAAGGAAAGACTACTGCAGCTTTAGGGCTTGCCTTACGCGCAGCCGGGGCAGGATTTAGAGTGTATATAATCCAGTTCTTAAAAAAAGGTTGCTACAGCGAGATAAAGGCATTAAGGGGTATAAAAAATATAAGGCTGCAACAATATGGCCGCGGCTGTTTCCTTAAGAAGAAACCTACTGCAGGAGACTTTGGTTTGGCCAGAAAAGGGTTACAAAAGGCTAAGCAAGTTATAATCAATAATGATTATAGAGTGGTGATTTTGGATGAGATAAATGTGGCTTTAAAATTAGGGCTCCTGAAGATAGAGGAAGTAGCCTCCTTGCTTAAAAACAGCCCAAAGAATAAAGAAATAATCCTTACCGGCAGGTACCTGCATCCTAGAATCAAGAAACTTGCGCATTTAGTAAGCGAGATCAAAGAGGTGAAACATTATTTTAGGCAAGGCATTAAATGCAGGAAAGGCTTTGATTGTTAGTTCCTCCAGAAAAACTTCAGCAGTAAAAACCCGCCCAGAAGAAGAACCACAAAAATAATCGAGAGAATATCGAAATACTTTTCAATAGAGTTAGCTATTTTGTCCCCGAAGATGCGCAGGGCCCCGGCTACCATAAAAAACCTGCCTGCGCGTCCGATAATAGAGGCGATAATCAGGGTAAACAACGAGATCTTGAATAAACCCGCAGAGATGGTGATTGCCTTGTAGGGGATAGGGGTAAAGGCAGCGGTAAATACGGTAAAAAAGGCATTCTCCTGGTATTTTCTTTCTATAATCTGGACCACTTCCTGCAAGTTATAAGTCTGCACGATGAACTTGCCTAATGTCTCAAAGAGCGCCCAGCCGATAAAGTATCCAAACAGCGCACCAATTACTGAACCGATAGTGCAGATAGCGGCGTACTTAAACCACTTCTTTTTCTGCGCTATGGTCATGGTGATTAAGAGGACATCCGGAGGTATAGGAAAGAATGAGCTTTCGATAAAGGCTATTGAGAAGAGGGCTGTTGGCGCATGCCTTGAGCTTGACCAGCGGATGGTCCAGTTATACATCGACCTAAACCAGCGTACTGGCGTCTTAATTATATATAATATTTTATTCTGCAACGTCTCCTCCTTAAATATTTTATCATTATAGCAGTTTAATCAAGTAAGTCTACAATAATAACGAAACTTCTGCTTGACCTGGTAAATAGCCAATAGTAAAATAGATGGCATGGAGAATAAATATTCAGGCCAGGAGCGGCGCAGGTTCCAGCGCGTAAGCGTAGGTTTTATTGTGCTTTGCAAGGTCAATGAGTCGATGCAGTTGAATATAATGGTGGGCAATACCGAGATGCAGGCCATAATGTCTAATCTGAGCGAAGAAGGCATGTCGATTATGACGAGCTATAATGTCCCTAAATCAACAAACGTGAATTTCAAGTTTATCCTGGTCAATGACCGTGCGCTAAGAGAGGCCGAGAGGGTTAATACAATAGAAGTTAAAGGCGAGGTCTGCTACAGCCGTTTTTTAAAAGAGAGGGCATACCAGTTAGGCATCCATTTTATTGACATTTCAGATACTGACCGTAATTTTATAAAGGAGTTTATAAGATGGACGCCAGAGAAATGAGGAAATAGGGTATGGAGAATAAATATTCAGGCCAGGAGCGGCGCAGGTTCCAGCGTGCCAATGTAAGTTTTATCGTAGTTTATAAGGTAAATGAGCCGGTGCAGGTAAGCATGATGTTGGGAAATAAAGAGGTGCATGCCGTTATGTCTAACTTGTGCGAAGACGGGATGTCAATCCTCACCAATTACAATATTCCGGCATCCGCAGTCGTCTCCTCTAAATTCATCCTGATTAATGATAAGGCGCTCAGGGAGGACCAGAGGGTCAGGTCGATAGAGGTAAGCGGTGAGGTGCGCTACAACCGTTTTGTAAAAGAAAGGTCCTACAAGCTGGGGATTCATTTCACCAATACCTCGTATTCTGACCGCGGTTTTATTGCGGAGCTTATAAGATGGGCGCCGGGGAAATGAGGATATAGGGCATGGAGAATAAATATTCAGGCCAGGAGCGGCGCAGGTTCCAGCGTGCCAATGTAAGTTTTATCGTAGTTTATAAGGTAAATGAGCCGGTGCAGGTAAGCATGATGTTGGGAAATAAAGAGGTGCATGCCATTATGTCTAACTTGAGCGAAGATGGCATGTCAATTCTGACTAACTACAATCTTCCAGCGGCCACCATCGTGAGCTCTAAGTTTATCTTGCTCAACGAGAAGGCGATTAGAGAGATAGAGAGGGTTAAGACAATAGAGGTCAAGGGAGAGGTGCGCTACGGCCGTTTCGTAAGAGAGATGGCCTACCAGCTGGGAATTCATTTTACCGATATCACAGATTCAGACCGCAAATTTATCGATGAATTTATTAGGTGGACTCAGGATACACAATAATAAAATATGGCAAACTTTTCTTTTGATATTATTTCTGAAGTAGACCTACAAGAAATGGATAACGCGGTAAATCAGGCGAATAAGGAACTCGTTCAGCGCTATGATTTTAAGAATAGCAAGGCCTCTATCGCCTATGATCGGAAAGAAAAGAAAGTCACGCTTGTTGCGGATGACGATTTTAAGCTGCGCGCCCTTACTGATATTCTGGTTACCCGCATGGCCAAAAGAAATATTTCTCTCAAGTCTCTTAAATTCAATCCTCCTGAAAAGGCCTTTGAAGGTTATCTGCGCCAAATAGTAGAGATATGTATGGGTATTGATAAGGAGAAGGCAAAGGAGCTGACTGGCATTATCAAAGGCTTAGGGCTAAAAGTGCAGACTCAAATTGAAGGGGAGAAGATTAAGGTCAGCTCCCCAAAGAAAGATGAGCTGCAGGCAGTTATTACGCACCTGAAGGGATTGGATTTCTCCCTACCCTTAAATTTCTGTAATTATCGTTAGAAGGAAAAAGGGGACGTTTCTATTTTTCGAATCCCAACCCCCTATAAACAGAAAAGGCGTCCAGTGTTCTACTGACGCCTTTCCTGTGACTCTACAGCATGCTTCTGCTCTGTGCTTCTGCAGCTTGTATTGTCTACACTCCAAGTATACATCATTTTAATCAGTTGTCAACCCGCCATATATAAAATCCCTCTAAAAATATTGTTTGACAAGTTATGGATAGATTGGTAAAGTAGAAATACAATTTGATAATATGGGTTCAGGGAAATCCGTGAAATTCGAATACAGTCCCGCTGCTGTGATGGGTAGATAAGCTTGCAGAAGCCACTGGCGTAAGACGCTGGGAAGGCGCAAGTAAAAGAGCCCTAAGTCAGAAGACCTCACCTATATTAAAGATTCACCTCGCGGATAAGGGCCAAGTACGAAAACAGGGTGCAACCCCGAAGAGTAGCAAAAAATGACGCTACGTTCGGGGTTTTTTGTTAGTTATTCGAGAACAAAATAATGGCTACCAAATTAATCTTAATTAGGCACGGCTCAACGAACTGGAATGTTAAACAAAGATATTGCGGTTTTGTTGACATAGCGCTGAATAATAAAGGTAGAGCCCAGGCAAGAAGGCTGCACAGAAGATTGAAGAACGAAACTGTACATAAAGTTTATTCAAGCGACAGGAAACGCGCCATACAGACTGCCGGGATAGCCTTCAAGGGGTACGATATTGAGGAAATCGCGGATTTACGCGAGATGCATTTCGGAATCTTTGAAGGGTTAACTTACAAACAGATTATGAAGAAATTCCCCGACACCTATAAAAAATGGATAAGCAACCCCTTTAAAATTGTCATTCCCCGCGGCGAAAGCCTGGATATCCTGAAAAAACGCGTAGTTACTGCATTTAGAAGAATAATCTTGCGGCATCCTAATCAGACTGTAGCGGTAGTCTGCCACGGAGGGACTATCAGCGCGTTCATTAACCATTTATTAAAGTCAAAAGATTTCTGGAAGTATATACCTCTTTCAGCAAGCCTTAGTATACTGGAATTAAAGAACGAAAAGTTTAGAATAAGGCTCCTAAACGATATTTCTCATTTATCCGGCATCAGGATAGACGCCGTGAAGTTTAAATAAGGCTATGGGTAAGATTATATTTATTATTGCGGGGCTGATGATTGCTCTGCTCTTAGTGGGACTGTCTGCCTCACAGGGCATGGGCGGCAGAAAAGCCTACGATCAGAGTGGCTACGGGATGGATACTCCAGTATCTAGTGGCGATCAGGTCGGCTCTGTGGTACCGTACTACCTCAGCACATATAATGCCGGAAGAATGGAGTTGGATCCCTACGAGGCAGGCCAGGGTGCCTTCA
>JBAXNZ010000031.1:0-8746 GCA_037133515.1 bacterium | reverse complement strand
AACGCGCCTAGATATAACGCGCGACATGCTGACTAAAGAGCGCATAAGCGTCATTGAGGTCTGGTCAAGGGGGGAGGGCCTCTTAAGCAGGATACTTTCGCTTATATATGTAGGAGACTTTGCCTCCTATTATCTAGCTATACTCTACGGTATTGACCCTACTCCGGTGGATAGGGTAACTTATTTAAAAAAAGAGCTGGCAAGAAAATAAGCCAGATTTATTAAGGGATAATGAAGGCATTAATATTAGCGGCAGGTTATGCCACCAGGCTTTACCCTTTGACAAAAGAATACCCCAAGCCGTTACTTAAGGTCAAAGATAAACCTATCATAGATTACATCGTTGAGAAGTTGGATAGGATAGCCAGGATAGATGAGATTATTGTTATCACTAACAGTAAGTTTATCTCCAGTTTTAGAAAATGGAAGCTAGGCTCATCGGCCAGAAAGCGCCTGACTTTGATAGATGACCTTACGCGGGATGAGAAAAGCCGCCGCGGGGCAATAGGTGATTTGTATTTTGCCGTCAATAAAAAACGCGTCAAAGACGACCTTTTAGTTATAGGCGGGGATAATATCTTTGACGGCAACTTAGACAGATTCCTCTTTTTTAGCCGTTCTAAGGCAGGCAGCCCAGTTATAGGTGCTTATGATATTAAGGATATACGCCAGGCTAAGAATTATGGTGTGATTAAACTGGATAAACAAAGCAGGGTCTTAGATTTCAAGGAAAAGCCAAAAAAGCCCAAGACCGCCCTGGTCGCCATGTGCCTTTATTATTTTCCCAAAGAGAAGCTGGGGCTTGTAAAGGAATATATGAAGAATAAAAAGAAAGAGAATGATGCGACTGGCTTGTATATAGATTGGCTAAGAAGGAGAGTCCAGGTTTTCGGTTTCGTATTTAAGGGCCGCTGGTATGATATAGGGAATCATAGATTTTATCATCAGGCAAAAGAGGCGTTCTAAAAAACAGGAGGAGTTATGGCTTTGCGTAAACATTTTTTCACTTCGGAATCAGTAGGGGAAGGTCATCCGGATAAGGTCTGCGATCAGATCTCGGATTCTGTGCTTGATGAGGTCTTGCGCAATGATAAACACCCGGAGAAAAGCAGGGTAGCCTGCGAGACCTATGTAACTATGGGGCTTTTGATTGTGGGTGGTGAGATTACCACTGATGCCTACATCGATCTACAAAAGATGGCACGCAGTATCATTAGGGATATCGGCTATACGCATCCCAAGTACGGATTTGATTATGAGACCTGCGCTATAGTAAACACCATAAACAGGCAGTCTCCTAATATCGCCCAGGGCGTTAATGTCGGAGGGGCGGGGGATCAAGGGATTATGTTCGGATACGCTTGCCGTGAAACCAAAGAGTTTATGCCTATGCCTATAATATTAGCGCATAAGCTGGTTAGGCGTATGGCTGAAGTGCGCAGGGCCAATATATTGAAATACCTCGGCCCTGACTGTAAATCTCAGGTAACCATCGAATATGAGAATGGCAAGCCTGTGCGCGTGGATTCGGTGGTGCTTGCCTGTCAGCATACAGAAGATGTTGTGGATAAGAGCGGCAAACATATGACCGCAAGAGCGCGCCAGGAGCTGATCGAGATTGTCGCTAGGCCGGTATTGAAACATATGATTGATAAGGATACAAAGTATTATATTAATCAGACCGGTATATTTGTTGTCGGAGGGCCGCAATCCGATACCGGCATGACCGGAAGGAAGATCATCGTAGATACCTATGGAGGGACAGTCCCGCATGGCGGAGGAGCCTTCTCAGGTAAAGACCCTACCAAGGTAGACCGTTCCGCAGCCTATATGTGCCGTTATATCGCCAAAAATATAGTAGCTGCTGGCTTAGCGGATAAATTCCTGGTGCAGCTTTCATACGTGATCGGCCATGCTGAGCCGCTATCTATCTTTGTGGATACCTATGGCACGGGTAAGCTTTCTGATAAAGAGTTTGTTAAGCTCATCCGGGAGAATTTTGATCTCACCCCTCGGGGTATTATTAAATCATTAAGCTTGCTGCGCCCCATATATATCAAGACCGCCTGCTATGGACATTTCGGCAGGACAGAGCCAGAGTTTAGCTGGGAAAAAACGGATAAGGCAGCAACTTTAAAAAGACAGGCAGTGAGACTTTAAACCAAAGGAGCTTTAATGAATTATGATGTCAAGGATATTAAATTAGCCAATAAGGGAGCGCTTCGGATTGAATGGGCGCGTAATAATATGCCGGTGCTGGGGCTGGTAGCCAGGCGTTTCAAGAAAGAGCGTCCGTTAGCTGGCCTCGAAATCGCCTGTTGTCTGCATGTAACCACTGAAACCGCGGTCTTGACAGAAGTATTGAAGTCAGGAGGTGCTAAGGTATTCGTATGCGCCTCCAATCCTCTTTCGACACAAGATGACGTGGCAGCTTCTCTTGTAAAGAATCTAAAAGTTCCGGTTTTCTCTATCAAGGGAGAAAATACCAGGACTTATTATCAGCATATAAAAGCTGTCTTGGCAGTCAAGCCGGATATTACCATGGATGACGGCGCAGACTTAGTCAGTACTATTCATCAGCGTGGTTTTTTAGTGCATAGTAATATTATAGGAGGCACAGAAGAAACAACTACCGGAGTCATAAGGCTAAGGGCTCTGGCTAATCAGGGAAAGCTACGTTATCCTATTATTGCGGTTAATGACGCCCAGACCAAACACCTTTTTGATAATCGTTACGGCACAGGCCAGTCCACGATAGACGGAGTAATCAGGGCTACTAATAAGCTCTTGGCAGGTGCGGCCTTTGTGGTTTGCGGTTATGGCTGGTGCGGCAGGGGCGTGGCGATGCGGGCAAAGGGCATGGCTTCTAGGGTCATCGTAGTAGAAGTAGACCCCTTGCGGGCGCTTGAGGCAATTATGGATGGCTATGAGGCGATGACTATAAAAGAAGCCAGCAAGATCGGAGATATATTTGTGACTACTACGGGCGATACCAGCGTAATCCGTAAGGAACATTTTCTTTTGATGAAGGACGGCTCGATCGTGGCTAATTCCGGGCATTTCAATGTAGAGCTGGATATCCCGGGCCTTGCCTCTTTAAGTAAGAAGAAAAGATATATCCGCGAGTTTGTCCAGGAGTATACTTTAAAATCAGGACGCAGGGTCTATGTCTTAGGAGAGGGCCGCTTGGTAAACCTCGCAGCCGCAGAGGGTCATCCTGCCCAAGTAATGGATATGTCATTTGCCAACCAGGCCTTGAGTGCCGAGTATATAGCTAAGAATTACCGTAAGCTCAAGAAAGATGTTTACAAGGTACCCGAGAATATCGATAAGAATATTGCAGCCCTGAAGTTAAGATCAATGGGCATAAAGATAGACAGTTTGACCAAAGAACAAGAAAAGTATCTAGCCAGTTGGGAAATAGGCACATGAAGCGAATCGGCGTATTGACCTCAGGCGGAGATGCCTCAGGGATGAACGCGGCTATTAGGTCGGTAGTGCGTTATGCCGTACATAATAAATTAGAGGTTATGGGCATATTCAGGGGTTATGCCGGGTTAATCAACGAGGAGCTAAAAATTTTAGATCACCGCTCTGTATCAAATATCATCAACCGCGGCGGTACAATCTTAAAGACCGCGCGCTGCCTTGAATTTTTAAACGAAGAAGGCCAATCCCGGGCAGTCTCGGTAATAAAAAATAATAAGATAGATGGCCTAGTATTGATCGGCGGCGACGGAACATACCGCGGAGGCATAGAGCTGAATAGGAAATGGTCGGTGCCTTGTATAGGCTTGCCAGGTACCATTGACAACGATATTAACGGCACAGATTCTACCGTCGGCTCAGACACGGCAGTAAATACTGCCTTGGACGCAATCGATAAGATCAGGGATACTGCTACTTCCATGGAGCGTATCTTTGTAGTGGAGGTGATGGGCAGGGAGTCCGGCTATATTGCCCTTCAGGTTGCATTAGGAGGGGGCGCTGAGGATGTGCTTCTGCCTGAGAAAAAGGTTGATCTACATGAAATGTGCCATCAGATTGTAGAAGGGAATATCCGCGGCAAGATAAGCTGGATTATCATTGTAGCTGAGGGAGCGGGAAGAGCCCAGGATATTGCAGATAAAATTACCGATATGACCAGCCTTGAGACGCGGGTGGTAGTTTTGGGTCATGTACAGAGAGGTGGTACGCCTACGGCCAGGGATAGGATTCTGGCTACGCGCCTGGGCCAGGAGGCAGTGGATCTTTTAATAAAGGGAGAGTCAGGAAAGGCTGTTGGCATAATCTCCGATAGTATAAACATAGTAGATTTGGAATTTGCTGTTACTAAAAAAGAGTTAAAGGTAGATAGCCTTTATAATTTAATTAAGGTGTTGACTTAGGAAGGAGCCTTGAGAATGGGAAGAAAGCCGTTAGATGTAGAAAAACTAGCCTTAGGCTTGATCATGGCTGATGATATTAATCTAAAGAAGTCTCTTGCCAAAAAGATTCATGACCTGGCTTATAAAAAAGGTGTTTATCCTTCCAGTATCCATAGTTTATATATGGCACGCGGTAAGGGAGAATTTAGCGGCTTTACCGTTCCGGCGATAAATCTAAGAAGCATGACCTATGATCTGGCGAAGTCGATCTTTCGGGTAGCCAAAAGAAATAACTCCGGTGCCTTTATCTTTGAGATAGCAAAGTCAGAGATGGGCTATACTGCTCAACCTCCTATAGAATATGCGGCGGTGATCCTGGCAGCAGCTATTAAAGAAGGCTACAGCGGTCCGGTCTTTATACAGGGTGACCATTTTCAGGCTAATGCCAAGAAATTCCAGGAGAACCAAGAGAAAGAAATAGAGGGGATCAAGACCCTTATTCAGGAATCTATAGAGGCAGGATTTTATAATATTGACATAGATTCTTCTACCTTGGTCGACTTGAGTAAAACAGACCTCAACAAACAGCAGTATTTTAATTATGAAGTCTGCGCTAAGCTTACGCAGTTTATCCGCCAGATCCAGCCACGCGGGATTGAGGTTTCTGTGGGAGGGGAGATCGGTGAAGTGGGCAGTGAGAATTCTACCCCCCAGGACTTAAGGGCATTTATGCTTGGGTTTAAAGATAGGCTGCGCAAGGGCAGGACCGGGATCAGTAAAATCAGCGTTCAGACCGGCACCTCGCACGGCGGGGTGGTCTTACCCGACGGAACAGTAGCTCAGGTAAAACTTGACTTTGATACTTTAAAGGCTCTTTCTAAAATCGCCAGGGAGGAATTTGGCCTAAGCGGTGCAGTGCAGCATGGCGCATCTACTTTACCGGCTGAGGCGTTCCATAAGTTTCCTGAGATGGATACTGCCGAGGTGCACTTGGCTACGGAATTTCAGAATATGATTTACGAGAGTAAACATTTCCCGGTAGAATTGAAGAAAAAGATCTATGACTGGTTAAAGGTGAATGCTGCTTCAGAGAAGAAAGAGACAGAGACCGAGGAGCAGTTCTTCTACAAGGCCCGCAAGAAAGCCCTAGGCCCTTTTAAAAAAGAGATTATGGGCCTCTCTAAAGAGGTACGCGATGCAATCGCAGCTGAAATAGAACAGAAGTTTGAGTTTCTCTTTAAGCAGCTTAATAATGTGAACAACAAGGAACTCGTAGATAAATATGTTACTCTAAAGAGGGTAATTATGCGTAAGCGCGGAGAAGGAAAACAGGTAGTGCATGATGGAGAAGGGGCGGATTAGTCTTTAGGAGGCATATATGCGTTCGGACAAAATTAAGAAAGGTTTGGAGCGGGTCCCGCATCGGGCGCTTTTGCATGCTACGGGTTTAGGCAGGAAAGATTTAGAGAGGCCTTTTATCGGAGTGGCCACTTCTTTTACGGATTTGATCCCCGGGCATATCGGGATGCGCGACCTTGAGCGTTTTATCGAGCGTGGCATCTGCTACGGAGGGGGTGTCCCTTTTTTCTTCGGTATACCAGGTATCTGCGACGGAATTGCCATGGGTCACCTAGGTATGTGTTATCCCCTGGCCTTGCGAGAGCTGGTGGCAGATAGTGTAGAAACTGTTTGTAACGCGCATAGCCTTGACGGCCTCATCTGCCTGACTAATTGCGATAAAATAACCCCCGGCATGCTTATGGCTGCAGCCAGATTAAATATACCAACGATTATTGTTACGGCCGGACCGATGCTCTCCGGACGCTACAGGCAGCGTAAGCTCGCCTTTGTGCATGATAGTTATGAAGCTATGGCACGGGCAAAAAAAGGAGAGATCTCTGCTAAAGAATTATCCTGTCTTGAAATGGAGGCCTGTCCGGGAGCCGGCTCCTGTCAGGGGCTCTATACTGCCAATACCATGGCTTGCCTTACGGAAACTATGGGTATGTCTTTACCCGGTTGCGCGACTGCCTTAGCAGTTTCAGCAAAAAAACGTAGGATTAGTCAAGCAAGCGGTGAACGCATCGTAGAATTAGTTAAGAAAGATATTAAACCTCTAGATATCATAAATAAGAAATCATTGGAGAATGCCATTACCGTAGATATGGCCTTGGGTGGTTCAAGCAACACGGTCCTACATCTTATGAGTATTGCCCATGAGGCAGGAATAGACATTAACCTTAAGACCTTTGATGCTATAGGTAGGAAGACTGCGCATATCACTAACCTGGAGCCTGCCGGTGCGCATTTTATGGAGGATTTAGAGTATGCTGGCGGTATACCGGCTGTGCTTAAACGACTGAAGACCAAATTAAATAATGTCTTGAATGTAAGCGGCGAGAGGACCTTTGATATAGCCAAGAATGCCGAGATTTTTGATGAAGAGGTGATCAGGCCGCTTAGCCGTGCTTATCATAAGGAAGGCGGGATTGCGGTTTTATTCGGTAACCTCGCTCCTCTTGGCGCAGTGGTGAAACAATCGGGGGTAAGTCCAAAGATGATGAAGTTTAGCGGGAGGGCCCGCGTATTTAACCGTGAAGAAGAAGCAATGCAGGCAATCATGAACAATAAGGTTAGAAAAGGAGACTGCCTGGTGATACGTTATGAAGGGCCGGCAGGGGGCCCGGGTATGCGGGAGATGCTCGCACCCACGGCTAGTATTGTTGGTATGGGTCTAGCCGAATCAGTGGCCCTGATTACAGACGGTAGGTTCTCAGGAGGAACAAAAGGCCCTTGTATCGGCCATATCTCACCTGAGGCCTCAGCCAAAGGACCGATTGCTGTTTTAAAAGACGGTGATATAATCAATATAGATATACCCAATAGAAAATTAGAGGTAAAATTAACTGCCTCTGAAATAGCCAAAAGATTCAACTCTTGGAAGCCAGTTGCGCAGAAGATTAAGACAGGGTATTTATCCAGGTATTCCAGGCTGGTTAGCTCTGCAGATAAGGGTGCTATATTAAAATGAAACTGAGCGGCGCACAAATCCTCATTGAGTGTTTAAAACGCGAAGGCGTAGAGTTGCTATTTGGATATCCGGGCGGCCAGGTCCTTCCTATTTTTGATAAACTCTATGATTCTGATATCCGTTTCATTCTTCCCCGCCATGAGCAGGCAGCTGCTCATGCTGCTGACGGCTATGCCCGGGCAACCGGTAAAGTAGGGGTGTGTTTAGCTACTTCAGGGCCAGGCGCTACAAACCTTACTACCGGCATTGCAAACGCCTATATGGACTCTATAGCGCTGGTAGCTATTACCGGACAGGTCAAGTCACACTTAATCGGTAATGATGCCTTTCAAGAAGCGGACATTACCGGCATAACCCGGCCGATCACCAAACATAACTATCTGGTTAAAGACGTAAAAGAGCTCTCGCGCATTATCCGCGAGTCTTTTTACATTGCATCAACCGGTAGACCCGGCCCGGTCCTTATTGATATTCCTTCAGATATTCAGTTACAGGAAACGGAATTCATCTGGCCTGAAACTGTTCAGTTACGCAGCTACAAACCGACATATTTTGGCCATCCCGGACAGATCAAGAAGGCAGTAAAGCTTATTGCCGGGGCAAAAAAGCCGCTCCTTTATATCGGCGGAGGAGTTATTTCTTCGGGTGCTGCCGCTGAGATAAAAACATTGGCAGAGAGGATTCAGGCCCCGGTTACCTGGACGCTGATGGGTATCGGAGGTTTTCCTGCTACGCATAAGCTTGGCCTGGGGATGCTGGGGATGCACGGGACTGCCTATGCAAACCACGCCATTATGGATGCGGATGTGATTATCGCCATAGGTGCTCGCTTTGATGACCGGGTGACAGGCCGAATCGATGCCTTTGCCCCGGGCGCCAAGGTTATCCATATTGATATTGATCCCGCATCCATCAGTAAGAATATAAGAGTTGATATTCCTATTGTAGGCGATGTTAAAAACATCGTGGGTGAGATGCTGGAGCAGATGAAGAAGTTTCCTGATACTAGCGAATGGCTTAAAAACATCGAGGCCTTAAAGAAAAAATATCCCCTCAAGTATAATAAAGAAGGGAATAAGATTAAGCCTCAGTACGTGGTAGAGCAGATATATGAGGTAACAAAGGGAGAGGCGATTATTACTACTGAAGTCGGTCAGAATCAGATGTGGGCAGCGCAGTGGTATCAATACAATTATCCGCGCAGCTTTATATCATCGGGTGGCCTGGGGACAATGGGGTTTGGCTTTCCTGCGGCAATGGGGGTGAAGCTCGGGTGTCCCGAAAGAGTAGTCTTTGATATCGCCGGAGGCGGCGCCATACAGATGAATATACAAGAGCTAGCTGCCTG
>JBAXNZ010000030.1:0-8770 GCA_037133515.1 bacterium | reverse complement strand
CATGGGCAAGGAGGGAGTTGAACCCTCACGACCTTACGGTCAAAGGATTTTAAGTCCTTCGTGTATGCCATTCCACCACTTGCCCGGAGTATCGAGGCGACGAGCGGAATCGAACCGCTGAATAGCTGTTTTGCAGACAGCTGCCTTGCCGCTTGGCTACGTCGCCATAAACCTACTCAATAAGCCTCTTAACTTCTTTAATTATGGCCTCAACCTCTGCTAAACAGCCTACGCCAACCTTACCGCAGGCAAGCCTGCCTACCCTTGGCTCAACAAATCCATAGCCCAGGGCCTTTAGCTTTTTGATATTCCCCTGGGTGATCTTATTTTTATACATCTGCTCATTCATCGCCGGACAGAAAACCACTGGCGCGCTTGTAGCAGAGATAACGCAGCCTAATAAATCATCTAAGATACCGCAGGCAACCTTGGCGATAATATTAGCGGTAGCTGGGGCAACCAAGACCAGGCTCGCCTTTTGGGCAAGCGAAACATGCTCTATCTCCCAGCTTTGCGGCTGGTCAAAGAGACCACGGTATACGGGATTTCCGCTTAAGCTCTGAAAGACTACTGGACGGATAAGCTCTTCCGCTTCTTTGGTCATTACTACGCTCACAGAAAAACCAGCGTCTTTGAGCCTGAGTACAATATCGCAGGCTTTATATATCGCGATGCTGGCAGTAACCCCCAAGATAACATTTTTATTCTTATTCATTGCTTTAAAGCTCCCCCTATTTCTTATACTGTACTTTCTTATCGGCAATCTCAAGCAGGGCTACGGTCGAAGGCTTAACCGAGGCATCAACCTCAACCATCTTGGGCTGGCCCTCAGCAATCTCAAGCGCCCTCTTGGAGGCCAAGTTCACTAGTTTATAAATCGATCCCTCGCTTTTATCCAACAACTTCTCCAGTGGTACGTGCCTCATGCCTTATCCGCTCCTTGTTAAAATTGCTTTTGTCCTAACTCTTTCATTATAATTTTTTTTAATTTCTCCGTGGCTACGGAGAGGTCTTTATTCACCAGATAATAATCGTAGCGCCCCTTCGCTAAAAGCTCATCCCTGGCCAGCCCCAAACGCTGACGCAGCTCCTCTTGGTTGGTTTTGCCGGAACGCTTGATTATTCTTTCTTTTAAGGCCCCTAAAGAAGGCGGCACTATAAAAACCGTTGCTGTGTTTTTTGGATAAAGCCGTTTTATTTTAAGCGCCCCCCTTAAGTCAAGACAAAGCAGCAGGTTGTTTCCCCGCTTAAGATGCTCCTCGATGAAATCTTTGGGCGTGCCGTAATAATAACCCAAATATTTTGTCCATTCAAGAATTTTCTTTGCCCGCAACAAGGCCAGAAATTCTCCCTCGCTAATAAAAATATAGTCCCTTTTTACGCCCTCCCCTGGCCTCTTGGGCCGGGTGGTCAGCGATACGGATTTTATCAGCTGCCCCTTAAGAAATGCCCCTTTTAGTAACTTTTTAAGCAGCGTAGTCTTGCCCGAGCCAGAAGGCCCGGAGATGACAAATATCAAACCACCTTTTTGAAGCGCGCCTTGAGTCACTTACTCTAAATTCTGTAGTTGTTCGCGTATCTTCTCTACCTGGCTCTTTATCTGGATCATCTGTGCGGAGATAACCGTATCGCAGCATTTAGCGCCTATGGTATTGGTCTCCCGCTGCATCTCTTGGGCAATAAAATCCAACTCTTTGCCTATCGTGCCGCCACGGTTTAATTTAGTATTAAAGTTTTTAATGTGGTAGGTGAGCCTCTCCAGCTCCTCGCTGATATCCGTATCTTTTAATAAACTACTGCGCTCCTCTTCGCTCTGAATCTGAATCAACTTCTCCTTAACCACCTTTTTAAATCTATTCTTTATGATATCCGAGTTGCCCTTGAGCGCCTGAACGCGGGATTTTAAATATCCTTGAAGGGCCGCTCCCTCTTTACGGCGCATAGTCAGAAATTCAAAGACCGCTTGGGCTACGAGCACCTTAAGCCGCGGCCAGACTTTGGACTTAGGTATATTCTCTTGCGCAAGGGATAATACCCCGGGTAACCTGATCAGGGTATCCATACCCACCTCGTTTTTAATGCGGAATTCATTCTTTACAGAACGCATGGCCAGGATATAGTTTTTTAAAAGGCCCCTATTAATATAAACCTTGGCAGGCTGATCACCGATGATATGCATGGCGCAGGTGACCCTGCCCCTCTTTATCCTGGACTCTATTTCTTTCTTTATCCTCTCTTCCAGAGAGAGGAACCCCTCCGGCAGGTGCAAGACAGTCTCTAGGAACTTATGGTTGGTGCTTCTAATCTCAACGCGTACTTTACCTAGCCCGGGGATCTCTATTTCTTTGCTGCCAAAACCAGTCATGCTCATTATCATAGCTTTTGCTCCTTTTAGCCCCAGGCCTTTATCTTCTTGGCCTCGGAGATTTCCTTGATAGGATAAAGGTCCACAATAATTTCATCCGGTTTAAACCAGAGTTTTATCTCGCGCTCGGCCTCGCTCTCGTTAGAAGAAACATGGATTACGTTTTCATAAACACCGCTTGTGGTTATCCGGCCGTAAGAGCCGCGTATGCTAGTAGCCTCTGCCTCTTCCGGGTTAGTCGAGCCAGCTAGGTCCCTACATTTAGCAATAGCACCCTCTCCCCAGTATACCAATGCCATAACCTTGCGCCGGTCATGCAACTCGCCGCGTAGGTATTTTATGAGCTCTGCAAAAAACGGTTTATCCTTGAGTTGTTTATAATGCTCTTCCGCTAAGGCCTTTGAGACCCGCACCATCTTAGCAGCGACGATCTCGAGCTTTGACTCGGAGAGCCGCGTTAGGATATTGCCGGTTAATGATTTCTTCAGCCCGTCCGGCTTAATTAAAATAAGCGCTGCCTGATTCATTAGCTACTACCTCCTTTAATCCTGTTTGCGATACGCTCCAGGTCTTGCTGGGAATAAAACTCAATCATAATATGCCCGCGTTTTTTCTGCTTGCTAATCCTGATCTTGGTAGCCAAGATATGCTGTAGCTCTTCTTCTAAGACCGCGATATAAGGCTCGCGAGGCAGGGAGGCCTTCATGTTTCTTTTTGCGCCTTTTGGCCTGTGGGCCTTCACCAGATTCTCTAACTCCCGCACTGAGAGTCCCTGGCTGATAATCTCTTGAGTGAGCCTGCGCTGCAGGTTCACATCTTCGACCTCCAGAAGAACCCTGCCGTGCGCAAAGGAGACACGGCCTTTCTTAATTTCATCTTGGATTTCTTTCGGTAGCATTAACAGGCGTAACGTATTCGCCACTGAGGAGCGCGCCTTGCCCAGGACCTCGCTCAGTTTCTCTTGCGTCAACTCAAATTTATCAATAAGATATTGGAAGGCGCGCGCTTCTTCGATAGGATTAAGCTTCTGCCTTTGAATATTTTCAATTAAGGAGAGCTCCAGAGAGTCGCGATCCTTAGCCTCTTTGATAATAACTGGTATCTCTTTTAAATTCAATGACTTAGCAGCACGCAATCTTCTCTCTCCGGCAATTAATTCATAATAGTCACCCTGGCGCCTGACTAAGACCGGCTGTATTATCCCCTTCTCTTTTATTGACTGTATTAAATCTTCCATCCCCTGACTGTCAAAATCTTCGCGCGGCTGTAGAGGATTAGGCCTGACTTGTTCTAGAGGAGCGTAAATAATCTTCTCCTGGTGTCCTTCTGTTGTTCTCTCCGGGATTAAAGCGCTTATACCTTTGCCTAAGGCTTTTCTTTCCATTCTACTGCTCCTTCATCTGAAACCTTGTTAGTAAACGGGATACCCAGCATCTCTTTAACCAGCTCCTCATATTTTTGGGCGCCGAGAGATTCTTTATCATATAAAGCAATGGGTTTGCCAAAGCTGGGCGCCTCAGTTAAACGTATACTGCGCGGGATCACTGATTCATATACCTTTTCTTTAAAATGATTCCTGACCTCTTGCACCACTTCTTTGGTAAGGTTGGTGCGGAAATCAGCCATGGTCAAAAGCACTCCTTCAATAATTAGATCCGGGTTAAGATTATCCTTCACAAGCCTAATAGTATTATCTAGTTGCGTTAATCCCTCTAAGGCGTAATATTCACATTGCACGGGTATTAATACAGAATCCGCGGCGCATAGGCCGTTTATGGTAAGCAGCCCTAGGGAAGGAGGCGAATCTATAATAATGTAATCGAAGTTCTCCCGTTCGTTAGCCAGCCCTCTCTTAAGACGATACTCCCTACCCAAGACTCCGACTAACTCTACCTCTGCGCCAGTAAGGTCAAGGTTGGAGGGAGCCAAATAAAGATTACTAATTGTAGTGGACTGAATTATTTCTTGTATATTGAGCTCTTCCAACAGGACATGATAGGTGCTCTTTTGAATATTGTGCTTATTGACTCCTATGCCGCTGGTGGCATTTGCCTGCGGATCTAAATCTATCAAGAGGGTCTTTTTATTGGCTAAGGCTAAATAGCTTGAGATGTTAATAGCAGAGGTAGTTTTACCTGTGCCTCCCTTCTGATTACAGATAGCGATAATCTTACCCATTATCTTTTATGTACTTTAAAAGCCCTGCTTTGAGAATTAAGAGACGAGAGTTTCTCTGCGAGCCCCTTGAGGTTATCGTAATCTACCCTGCGGTAGTGCTCTAACTTATGCATCACCATCTCTCGCCAAATCTCATACGCTTCCTGCTTTTTTTGTATCTTTAAAGGGTACTTATCAAAATGTTCAACTATTCGTTTTAGTTCATTTATTCGAGTTACCCTATAATATGCGGCTGGCTGAGAAAAACCGCTATTTTGAGTAGGGAGTGCCTTTTTCTGAGCATAAATATCCCCTATATAATTGAAATATTCTTGAATGTCTTCTATTATCTGCTTATTATCTTCTCTCTGTTTAATTGCAAAATATAGAGCAAAGCTCCCGCCAGCTCTACTATAAGTAAACGCTGCTTCTCCATCACAAAACCCAGTTATATACCAAGGGGTTAGCATAGATTGATTGTTATTGAGAATGTTCCATATAGCACATTTTCACGGGGAACATTGCTTTTTCTAATACGCTTAGCATAATACTACCGGGGTTTTTTGTCAAGCTTTTTATTTGTCCTGCTTTGCGCTTACTCTAATCTTAGCGGGTTTTGCTCCGGACATACCAAAGAGGCCTTTTTCTTCTTCAGCCAGAACCTCAACCTTAACTTTGTTGCGGGGTAGTTTTAAGACTTGCAGTGCTTTTTTAATCGCTTCTTCTACGCTGACTCCCTCAGCTTCTATATAAGACTTCTTAGTCATCTTTTCCAGTTCATGCGTAATTGATAGCTCAGCATAAGCGTGCTATTAATAAACCAGTATAATACTAAGCCTGAGGGCATACGATAAAATATCAGCCCAAACATAAGCGGGAAGATGATCAGCATCAGTTTTTGCTGCTCGGCATTACTACTGGTAGCTACGGTAGAAATCTTTTGCTGTATGAACATGCCAATTGTCATGAGAATGGGTAAAATGTTAATCTCATTGCCTATAATAGGCAGCGATACCGGCAAGGAGAAAAGATTATCTGGCTTAGATAAGTCTTTGATCCACAGGAAATTAGCGCCCCTTAAAGAAACAGAACGTAATAAAACCTGGTATAAAGCAAAAAAGATCGGTATCTGTAGCACCATTGGCAAACAACCCCCAAGAGGATTTACTTTATGCTCCCGGTATAAATCCATGGTCGCCTTATTTAATTTTTGCGGGTTGTCCTTGTAGGATTTACGTAATTCTTCTATATGCGGCTGTAGTAACTGCATCTCTTTCATAGAGCGCATCTGTTTTAGGGTAAGGGGGTAGAGAATAATATAAATTGTTAAACTAAATAAAACAATCGCCCAACCCCAGTTATGCACTAGCCCATACAAAACTGTTAATAGCCCCACCTGCAACCTGGCGATGAAATCAAAGGTCCCATAATATACTACTGCTGTCCAACTAGGATTAAGTTTTTTAATAACATCTAACTCCTGTGGCCCCAGATAGATATAGAATTTTTGCCTAACACTCTGCCGAGCAGGTATTGCTAAATCCGACGAGACTAAACTGATCTCCGAGGTAGTTTTAGCTGTTGTATTAATAAAGGCGCTATATTCAGTATGTTGCGGTTCGATAATGCCGCAGAAATATCTATCGCGCCAACCTAGGAATTTTAACTCTGACGAACTAATATCTTTACGTAGATTCAAATGCAAAACCTTATCTTTAAGGGCAAGGGTCGCATCCTGGAAACGCGCCTCTTCTTGATTGGCGTTAAAAGTAATGTTAGCTGCTGCTAGGTCTAAATTGAAGTGCAGGGGATTGGCAGTCGTATTCTTTATCTCTAGCTCTAACACTATGATATAGCTAGAGTTAGATAGTATAAACTTCTTGGTAATCTCCTTTTCTTGATCGCGATATACAAAACTTACTATACCTTCGGAGGCGCTATCTTTTTTAAAACTAGCGGGCAGGTTTTTCAAAAGAAGCCCCTTATTCAGGATAAATTTATAAGATTGATAGGCGGGGAAGATAATCTCTTGGATACTTGCCCCGGCTTCATCAAAAACAAGAGAGTAGTTATTTTGTTCAGTCGTAAAGATATCTTCGGGTTTTAGTGGTTCTTGTACAGGAACAGGAGAGGGCTTAATTACGGGCATTGGGATTAAGGTTTCTGTTTTTTGGGCTACAACCCCTTTATTTTCAGTAGGATAGAATTTAGCAGTGAAAAAGGACCAGCTTAATAGTATTAACAATGAAAGGGCTATTGCTACAATTAAACGTTTTTCCATAGTTTTTAGATTAAAGGGTCATATCCGGTTTTTTGGGAAAGAGGGTGGCAATGTAACAGCCTTTTTGTTGCCTTAATGCCTCCCCAAAGAATCCCGTATTTTTCAATTGCCTGCCTGGCATATTCAGAACAGCTGGGGAAAAAACGGCAAGAAGATGGCAGCATAATTCTAAGATACCTTTGATATACACCAAGAAGGGCCTGGGCTATTCTGCGCAATATCAAATAGAGAGTCTTTTTCTGCCTTTTTTGCGTCGCAAGGCCAGAACCTTTCTGCCAGAGCGAGTGGCCATGCGGCAACGGAAGCCGTGCTTACGTTTACCAACGATCTTCGTAGGGGTCTTTAGGTTTTTTTTCATATTGGATTGTCCTTTGGGCTATGCATTTTAGTTGCCCTGCTGTAATAATGTTTTCCAATTATAACATAAGGGTGAATAAAGTCAAACGGATTAACGCACATTATAACAATAAAACCCGGCAGGTCAAGCTAAACCCCTGGGGCAGGAGGGTATTTTTTCCTAGCTGCACAGATAAAATTAAATCTGCGACGGGTGAGGCCTGGATTGCCCAAGCCAGGTCTTTTTTATTGACTGGTAAAAAAAATATTGTATAATAATCTTTCCAATAAAATTACAGGTGAGATTAGAAAAAAGCAATCGTGGGGTTTTTTAGGTTGGTGGTTTTGTCTTGCAACCCCCTTTTTCTCTGCTATAATATTTCCACAGGGTTATGCAAGCTGTTAATAAACTGTGAATAACATCTTACAAGGTCGGGTATGGCAATAACGGAGACTCAGAAACTCTGGGTTAAGGCACAAGGCTACCTCAAGGAAAGATTAGGTAAGACCGTCTTTGAGACTTGGATCGTGCCTCTTAAGCTCAAGAAACACGAAAAGGGCCTCTTGACCTTACAGGCGCCGGACCAGTTCTTTAAAGAGTGGATAGAAAAACACTACCAGCAAATACTAGAGGAGGCTGCTTTAGAGGTTACTAAAGAAAAGGTCTCTGTAGCCCTGGAGGTGGGTGCCCCGGGCCAGACAACTCAACCCAGGCTTAAGGCAGAATCTGTTTTAGGCAGGCCCCAGGATGCACAAGACAGCCTGGGCCTTAATTCGCGCTATACCTTTGATAACTTCGTAGTAGGCCCTTCTAACCGCCATGCCCATGCCTATTCGCTGGCAGTAGCCGAATCTCCGGCTAAAACCTATAACCCACTTTTTATTTACGGAGGGGTGGGCCTGGGTAAAACACACCTGATCCAGGCTATCTGTCACCATATTAAAAATAAAAAATCCGGCCATTATAAGATCTGCTATATGCCTTCGGAGCGATTCACCAACGAGTTAATAGACGGTATTCAACATCGCTCTACCGCTAACTTTCGTCAGAAATACAGAAACGTCGACCTCTTGGTTATAGACGACATTCATTTTATCGCCGGCAAGGAGTCAACCCAGGAAGAGTTTTTCCATACCTTCAATGTTTTATATGACGCACACAAACAAATAGTCCTCTGTTCTGACCGGCCGCCAAAAGAGATTGCCAATCTCCAGGACCGGCTGGTCTCCAGGTTCGGTTGGGGCCTGACTACCGACATACAGCCGCCTGACCTTGAGACCCGCGCGGCCATATTGAAAAAAAAGATCGAGCGAGAGTCAGTAAAAGTACCGGATGAGGTTATATTTTTTATCGCCCAGTTGATTAAAACCAATATTCGGGAATTAGAGGGCGCGCTTATCCGCACCATCGCCTATTCCTTATTGGAAGAAAAACCTATTACCCTGGAACTTACTAAAGAAGTTTTAAAAGACCTGTTAAAAGAGCCGAAGAAACTCATTACTGTAGATTTCATCCAGCGCTGCGCTGCGGAAGAGTTTGGGGTTTCTTTACAAGACTTAAAAACCCGGCGCCGCCACAAAACCATAGTCTTGCCCAGGCAGGTGGCAATGTATTTAAGCCGAGAGTTTAC
>JBAXNZ010000029.1:0-8770 GCA_037133515.1 bacterium | reverse complement strand
CTTCCTTGATCTGGGCTACCCTTAATTCTAGTTTTCTGAAGTCTTCAATACTAACCATTACCCCTCCTTTTGACCTAAAACGCTTCCTTATCTGTTATTTAATAATAACACGCCTGCGCAAAAACACAAGTTCAAGTAAAAATGCTTAGCTATCCGGAAGATAAATTATAAGTGCTGGAGAGGGTATTCTGCCTTGGGCTTGGGGTTACTTATTCAATACTTCAATGACGGAAGTAGCTGTAGCAGTATTTCCTTGCGCGTCGGTTACGGTTAGGGTAACAGTAAAGGCCTGCATCTCAGAAGAACCGCTATAGTAAGTGTTCGTGGGGTTAGTTTTATTAGATATATCCCCGTCTCCAAAATCCCAGGAGCAGGATACTATCTTTCCGGCCGGGCTTCTGGAGCGGGAGCTATAAAGATGCACGGTTAAAGGAGAGAAACCTCTTTGCGGCTTGGCGACAATTACGGCGATAGGCTCGCCGCTTACAACCCTTGGCTGTTTCTTTGCCGGTTGCGGCTTCTGTTTGGCAGCCTTTTGCTGTCGCTGCACTTTATCTAATTCTGCGCTTACTGTTTGGCTGCCTGCAGCCTCGATAGAGGCCAGCTCTTTTTTTATAGATTCTGCTTTCCGAGAGGGCTTTTCAGTAGTTAGGACGCTTTGGATATAAAGATCCAACCGTTCTTTAAGCTTAGCAACGCGCGCTTCTTCGCGCAGGTCTTTTTCTTCCTCTATCTTCCTTATTTTTTCCCTGTAAACAGGGTTATGATCATATTTATAGTCGGAGATGGCAATAAAGGGCAGGCGCAAGACCCCGCAGATTAATTTTACAAACATAGCCGCAGGGTCATAAGCCGCCATCTTAAAGCGGTTTTCAATCCGCTCCATCTTCTTATAGTAGTGCTCTACCATCTTATGGCGCTTCCAGAAACGCTGCTTTGCTAAATCTAACTCTGCAGGAACGCTATTATCCGAACCCACGGTATATTCTAAGATTACATAGCTATCCCGGGAGGCTATATAGCCCTTGTCATAAGGAGGCTGGCCGTGTTGGAACTTATAGGTTGCGCAGCCCGATAAAAAAACAGCTAATAAACATACGCTGGCAATTTTTTTCATATCTGTCTGCTCCTTTAGTTTTTGCAAGGTAAATTTTCTGGCGGGGCCGACGAGATTTGAACTCGCGATCTTCTCCGTGACAGGGAGACGCCATAAACCAGGCTAGGCCACGGCCCCTTGCAGAAGATGCCAATTGTAACGCAAAACCGCCTGTTTTGCAATATCTTTATTATGGTGGGCGATAGAGGACTTGAACCCCTGACCTTCTGAATGTAAGTCAGACGCTCTAACCAGCTGAGCTAATCGCCCGGAAAGTATCTTATTATAAGACAGGATATCGGGTGAGGTCAACGCTTATTTGATTTGAAAACCTGAAACATCTCGTCTTCCTCATCTTCTTTCTCATCTTCTTGGGATACAACATCGCGGAATAAATTAAGCTGTTTCTTAGTTAAAATGCTTTCGATCTCCGCCTCAGATTTCTCTTTTAGCTTCTTAGATTTGACAGCGGCTTCGCTGATAATCTTGGCGTTATCTGTTTTTTCTTTGGTCAAGATCTCCTTTACCTTTATTTTCTGCTCAAGGCTCAGGCCCAGCTTCTGGTCAAGCTCCTGGATGCGCGCCTCAACCCTCTCCAGCCTCTGCTCTCTGACAACAACCGAACCCTGAGCTGGCTTTTCGCTTACCAATGTCTCCGCGAAGACATTTCTTACAAGAACTAAGCTAATTGTAACCGATAATAAAAATAGACTGCTCTTAGGGATCACCTGCCACCTTTCATTAGTGCGCACTGATGATTTCTTTTACCCGCATCAACCTGACTAGGTTGCCGCGCTCAAATTCATTAAGCTTCTGGGTAATGTAACGGATAGTATCTTGTATAGAAGGTATTAACATATATTCAAGGGCATTCACCCGCCTTCTGGTGCGCTCTATCTCATAAGAAAGTATCTCTAAGGTCTTCAGCAGTCGCGCAAGCTTTAGTAATGACTGGATATATTCCCCAGAGGAAGCAACTACTAAATCCAGCTGCGCCGAAGTAGTTAAGAAATTGTACTCTTTGTTTAGCTTAAACCGCTCAATATTTAACAGCGGTACCCTGACATTCATAATCCTGGCAGTAGATACCTTTATCTCTACGCTGGAATCTATCTTAGAGAGCGACTCTTGAAAATCCTTTTGTCTTGAGGTAATGCGGCAGTAGAGCAGATCATGCATTACCTCCTTGGTCCTTTTCTGAAAATCCTCCTTGGCCTGATCAATATCTTCAATTAGGCTCATTAGTCTGCGCATCATCTCCTCCAGCTTATCCTGCAAGAGTTTATGCCCCCTCTTAGCCAGGATGAGCCTGCGACGCAGCCGAAGCAATTCCATACGATTCGGATTTATTCTTAAAATCATGGATTATTTCGCTGTATAATAGCGGCTCAGATACTCTTCCCTGATACGCTTTAACTCCTGTCTTGGAATCTCTCGTAATAAAGACCACCCGGTCTCTATTGTCTTCTCTATAGAGCGATCCTCGGACTCTTCCTGCCTGACAAAGGTATCTTCAAAACTACTGGTAAACTTCAGATATAGCTTATCCAAGTCTGAAAGCGCAGCCTCCCCCAAAATCACTGCCAACTCTCTGGCCTCTTTACCTTTGGCGTAACAGGCAAAGAGCTGATTTAAAACATCAGAGTGATCCTCTCTGGTTTTGCCGCTACCGATACCTTTATCTTTTAGGCGGGAGAGGCTAGGCAGGACATCAACCGGAGGATATATCCCCTTACGATGCAGTTCGCGCGAGAGTATAATCTGGCCCTCGGTAATATAGCCGGTAAGGTCCGGTATAGGATGAGTCTTGTCATCTTCAGGCATAGTTAAGACGGGCAAAAGCGTAATCGAACCAGGCTTGCCCTTAATACGACCGGCACGCTCATAAAGCGTAGCCAAGTCAGTATAGAGATACCCCGGATAACCGCGCCTGCCGGGTATCTCTTTGCGCGCAGCTGAAATCTCCCGCAAAGACTCACAGTAAAAAGTCATATCAATAAGTATGACCAACACATGCATATCCAGGTCAAAGGCCAGATACTCTGCGCAAGTCAGCGCTAAGCGGGGCGTTGAGATGCGCTCAATCGCCGGGTCATTGGCCAGGTTTATAAAAAGCGTGCTGCGCTCAATCGCTCCGGTTTGGCGGAAACCGCGAGTAAAGAAATCTGATTCTTCAAAGGTAATGCCCATGGCAGCGAAGACTACGGCAAAAGACTCATTTTTACCCAAGACCTTTGCCTGGCGTGCAATCTGCGCGGCCAAACGCGCGTGGGGAAGCCCGGCAGCAGAGAATATAGGCACTTTTTGTCCGCGCACCAAGGGGTTCATCCCGTCAATAGTAGAGACTCCGGTCTGAATGAACTCCGAAGGGTATGCCCGGGAACTAGGATTAATGGGGTTGCCGTTGATATCCAGGCGCTTGGTGGCGATGACAGCAGGGCCATTGTCGCGAGGCCTGCCTGCTCCGTCAAAGATCCTGCCTATCAAATCTCTGGAGACCGCCAGTTCCTGCGTGCGGCCTAAAAAGCGCACCTTAGAACCTGCAATATCCATGCCCATGGTCCCCTCAAACATCTGCACCAAGGCCTTATCTTCGGAGATCTCAAGGACCTTCCCCCGGCGCACTGCTCCGTCTGAGAATTCCACTTCTACCAGCTCCGCGTATTTTATATTCTCTGTCTTCTCTACCACTACCAACGGACCGGAAACAGACCCTACGGTAAGATATTCTCTAAGCATAGCTATTCCTTAGCTCCTCTTCTATTTTTGCAAATTCCTCTAGGTTATCCTCAGGGATATATTTTAGCCGGCTGATCTTCTCGCGCACAGCTAAAGACGCTATCCTCTCAAAATCCGCCCCCTCTTTTATCTTCTCTTTACTTAACGCATAGTAAAGCATAATCACTTTTAAAATCAGGTGCTGTTTCTTTAGCGAAGTATAGGTGTCTACCTCATGAAACGCGTTCTGATGCAGGAAATCTTCACGAATAGACTTGGCTACTTCCAGGACCAGCCTATCTTCGAAGGAGAGCGATTCAATGCCTACCAGCCTGGCAATCTCCAGCAAAGAGGCTTCCTCCTCCAGGAGCCGCATCGCTTCCTTTCTTAAAATAAGAAATTCTTCGCAGATATTATCTTTTAGGAAATCTTTTAGGTTGTCGTGATACAAAGAATAGCTCAAAAGCCAGTTTATCGCCGGAAAATGCCTGGCATTGGCCAGTTTATCATCCAGCCCCCAGAAGACCTTAACTACCCTTAGCGTTGCCTGCACTACAGGGTCTGAGATATCTCCTCCCGGAGGAGAAACCGCGCCCATGATACTTAAGGCGCCGCTACGGTTGTCTTTACCCAGACAGGTAACCTTGCCTGCGCGCTCATAAAATTCAGCTATCCTGGAAGACAGATACGCCGGATATCCCTCTTCTCCGGGCATCTCTTCTAACCTACCGGACATCTCTCTGAGTGCCTCTGCCCAGCGGCTGGTCGAATCTGCCATCACTGCCACAGAATATCCCATATCGCGGAAATACTCGGCTATGGTAATACCGGTGTATATAGAGGCCTCACGGGCAGCTACCGGCATATTAGAGGTGTTGGCAACGATTATGGTACGCTCTAATAGCGGCCGACCAGTGCGCGGATCTTTCAATTCCGGAAAACTTAATAAGAGATCGGCGCACTCATTGCCTCGCTCTCCGCAAGCCACATAAACAATGATCTGCGCATCAGACCATTTTGCTATCTCATGCATGGTAACGGTCTTACCCGCACCAAATGGGCCGGGGATACAGGCAGTCCCGCCCTTGGCAATAGGAAAAAACGTATCTATGACCCTTTGTCCGGTAGTGAGCGGTTCAAGCGGAGCAAATTTTTCCTTTACCGGACGCTCTTTTCTCACCGGCCAACGCTGAAGCATATTTACATCTTTGATCTTTATGTCATTCTTAATCCTGGCTACGCTCTCGGTAACATTAAAATCGCCTTCTTTGATCTCTACGACTTCCCCGTTTACACCGAGAGGGACCATAATCTTATGCTTTATCAGGGGAGTCTCCTCTACCGTACCTAAGATATCCCCGGGGATAACCTGTTCCCCCTCTTTTACCGCCGGATAAAAATGCCACTTCCTTTGGTGATCAAGGCCAGCTACATCCAGGCCGCGGGAGATGAAATCTCCGGATTTATCCCTGAGTAGGTTCAAGGGCCTTTGTATACCATCATAGATAGAGCTGACCAAGCCCGGGCCAAGCTCAACGCTTAAAGGTTCATTAGTCAGATAGACCGGCTCTCCAGGGCCTATGCCACTTGTCTCTTCATATACCTGTATGTAAGCCAGATCTCCTTTTAGTTCAATAATCTCGCCGATAAGCCTCTTATCGGAGACGCGCACCATATCATACATCTTTGCGCCCTGGCAGAAGTCAGCTACTACCAGTGGACCTGATACCTTAATTATCTTTGGATGTTTAGTCATCTATTTCCCCCTGCTAAAATTTCCCTGTTGCCCGAAGCCTGATATCTTTTACCATCTCCTCTAAAACTGCGCTCTTATCTTTGCTGCTTAAGGGTATAAAAACAGGAAACGGCAAGTCCCTAAAGCTGTTTATGCATTCCCTGGCGAGCCTGTAGAGCTCTTCCTGCACCAGGCATACTGCGCTGCCTTTTTGTACGCTATCCAATAAGGCAGCCTCTGTTCCTTCTTTATTATCGGCCGCGTATACCTGAAAGCCTAGGGCCCCAAAACCCAGAACCAAGTCAGGAGCGCCGATTATCGCCAGGGTTTTTCCTGATATATCTTCTTTAAGCATAGACGTTATTTAACCTCTCCTGCACTAATTCAGCCGGCAGATTATTAAGCTTAGCCAGAATAATCATGCGTATCAGATTAATCTCATTGCTCTTGGCAAAGTAATACGCCAGGACCGGCCCCGGGCCAAAACTTAAATACTTAGCCGGGTGAAGCGCCTGAATTAGAAAATCGTTGATCGACTTCTCCAACATAATAAAAGACCTTTTCTGCTGGGCTATTTCTATTGCCTCTCTTAAAAAATAGGCATAGTCTACTAGACGGCTGCCGTTATATACATATTCCAGGCGATGCAGGAAAACCCCCAGCTCCAAAGGATAGACCTCAATAAAGGTTTCTCTCTTAATAAATCCTGCAAAAACCAGGTGCTTGATGAGGACATCCTGCGGTTCCTTTAGAATGCGCAGCCTCAAAAAGGTTTTGATATTATGCATATCCGCAAGATGCATAAGGTAGTCTTTAAGAAAAGCGTGGCTACAATGCGCTAATGCGCTTTCCAACCTCTGGGGGCTGGATAAATCGAGCAACTGGAGCAAATCATCTTCTAATATTAACTCGCTAGCCAGTTTTTTAAGTTTTGTTGCCTCTTTTTCTAAGGCCTCTTCTATTTGCAGGCTGTTCTTAACCCTTAAAAGCTCATCGCTATAGCGGCCTGACTCCACAAAAAGACGCAGTGCCGAATCCAGATCAGCGCTTATTGCCTCCTGAAAAACTTCCTCCTTGATCAGGAAGCGCTCCGTTGCCCTGATCTTTCCGACAGCAAAGGCATAATTAAGTTCGGATATATGTTTAGCCATCGCTAGTTATAACCCCAAAAGCTCCATGCTATTCCTGACAAAAAAGCTATTTTTTTAAGCTTAAGGTTGTACATCGGAAAAAAGAATTCTAGCTACCTCGCCTTCGTATTGAAGTTTTAGGCTATCCAGATAAAAACGCCCCTCTTCTGGAACTACCTCTATTTTATGCTGACTGACCTGCTCTTTTTTAAATCTTTCTTTCTTTAAAAGAGGTTCTAGCCTAGCGAAAACAGCGTCGATCAATTCATGCCTTGCTGCTAGAAGATTTTTTTTACTTTCTAGCCGCGCAGCTACTAACAGCTTCTCTTTCTGGGCCCTTAAGATCAGCCCTTCCTCTTCTAAAAGTCTAAGGTAGAGCTGATTAGCTTCTTCTCTGGACCCATGAATAAGTTGCGCCGTTTCTTCTTTGGCCGCAGAGATTATCTCTTGGGCCTTTCCCTTAGCCTCATCTAAGATATGTTGAATAATGGACTCTAGAGACATCTTAAATTTTTACCGCTAATAGTAACAAGAATGCCGCAGCTAACCCCAGGATAGCATAGATCTCTACAAAGATAGGCAATACCAAGGCCTTACCTGCCTCTTCGGGCTTCTTGGCAACCATATAAATAGAGGCTACTGAGACCTTGCCCTGCCAGACCGCTGAGATGGATTCCACCAGGCTTACCACCAGGCAGATAGAAAAAATCTGCAGCCCCTGATAAAGATTAGGTATTTTAATTTGCGTTGTCAAAAGATTAAGCTTGTTTAAAACTAGAAAGCCGATCAAGAAACCGTAGAAGCCCTGCGTACCCGGAATGCCTATTAATGGGATCATGCGGCCGAATTTCTCCGGGTCCTCTGTCATTACCCCGCCTGCTGCCTGGCCTGCCAGGGCTACCCCGATAGCTGAACCTACTCCTGATATAGCCATGACTATGGCTGCCCCTGCAATTGCAAAAGTTAAACCTGCTTCCATTTTTACCTCCTTTTATTCAATATTAATATATTTTGTTTCTACTTTAAAGGGTCTGAAGGCATGCCCACCGCTTTTAAAAAACTTGGAGAAGAACTCCACAAACTGCAGCCTCAGCGGATGCACAAACGCGCCCAAGAGATTCATGAGAAAAGAAACCAGGTGGCCTACCACAAAAATACCTGCCAAAATCAAGCTGCTAAAGATAACTCTAAGAAAAGCCACTTTACTTACAAATGGGATGACCGAGAGAAAGATCTGGCTGAACTGCACGCTAATCAAATTGATTGTATTAGCCATAACTCCGGTAACAAGCCCCAAGGCCCATAGACGGCTATAAGAAAGGATGTCGCTTAAATAACCTGAAAGCGCACTATAAAGGTTGTACATCCCGTAAAAAAGCTTAGAACCCCATCCTTTTTCAGCACGTCCCTGCGTTAACACCAGCGCTATTGCGGCTACCAACCCGGTATACCGAAATACAGCTACCCTCTCCGGCCCCAAGAGCTTTAAGAATACTAGCGCCATCCCGGTTAAGCCAAATAAAAAAGTAAGCATAGGCAGCTGATCTAAAAAGATATCAAGGTAGCGTCGATTCTTGATATTGCCTATCACAGCTACGATATTACCAAACCATACCTGGATTATGCCCAGAGAAAGGGCAATCCCCAGGAGCTTGGTTGGCTCTTTCATGGGATCAAGAAGTATGAGCGAATCTTTAAAATGCTTGAACGGCAGGAACGCGGCGGAGTTTTCCGCAAGCAGATCCGGAAGATTCCCGAACCAGCTGCCGGTAACAGCCCCTACCATAATAGTCGATATGCCGCAGAATAAAAAAAGTCTAAAGAATCTCATCCCCTGCGGGCCCATCTTAAATTTTTTAAGTACAAGCCAGGATGTTAGGGCCAGAATAAAGCCATATCCTACATCCGAGACGCACAAACCAAAATATAAAAAGAAAAAAGGCGCCAGGTACGGGGTAGGGTCGATCTCGGAATATTTAGGAAAGCCGTAAATCTTGGTGATAAACTCAAAAGGCTCTATGAGGCGGTTATTCTCCAGCTCAACCGGAGGCTCTTCCCCAAGGCCAGGCTCAGAGATAAACAGGGCCACTT
>JBAXNZ010000028.1:0-8815 GCA_037133515.1 bacterium | reverse complement strand
TACCATTTATGAGCGCATAAAGACGGTTGCCGAGGTCGCCCAGATTCCTATCGAGGTCCACTGCCATAATGATCTAGGCATGGTTGTAGCTAATTCCATCGCCGGGGCAAGAGCAGCATGCGACTCTGGCTGCGACGCCTATATTAATACCTGCGTCAACGGAATGGGGGAGCGCGCCGGTAATGCCGATCTGGTCTCGGTGATCCTGGCAATAAAGTACGGAAGCGGGATGCAGGATTATTCCCTGGATGAGAGAACGAATCTGAAGGCTGCTTGGAAGATCTGCAAATACGCCTCTTATGCCTTTGGCGTGCCTATACCTATTAATCAGCCGGGCGTGGGCGCAAATGCCTTTGCCCATGAATCCGGTATCCATGCTGACGGAGCGCTCAAGGACAGGAGAAATTACGAGCTTTACGATTACGAAGAGCTGGGCAGGGGAGAGCCGGAGATAATCGAAACGGGAAGAAAAATTACTGCCGGAGAATATTCAGGGATCAAGGGGTTTAGGAATGTTTACGATAAGCTGGAAGTTCCCTTTAGCGACGACCAACAGGCAACTGAGATTCTTGAGCTGGTCAGGTACGCCAACGTTCATAACCAGAAACCCCTGGTAGATGATGAATTAAAGTTTATCGCCAAATACCCGGATATAGCACGTAAGATATTTACTATGGAGCCGTAGTCATTTTAAGAAAGGAATTAAGTGAATATAGTTATAGTAGGTACGCAGTGGGGGGATGAGGGTAAGGGTAAGATTATCGATATCCTTTCTGCGAAGGTAGATTATATCGTGCGCTATCAGGGCGGCAGCAACGCCGGCCACACCGTCGTAGTCGAGGGTAAGGGCTATGTATTCCACCTCATACCATCAGGTATATTGCATCCCGGCAAGATCTGCTGTATCGGAAACGGCGTGGTGGTGGACCCGCAAGCGCTCATTAAAGAGATCGAAGGATTATCCGGCGCAAAGATTTCTATCGCTGGCCGGCTTAAGATTTCAGATCTAGCCCACCTGATCCTTCCTTATCATAAGATACTGGATCAGTTGCGTGAGGGCAAGCGAACTAACAAGATAGGCACTACCGGAAGAGGTATTGGGCCCTGTTATTCGGATAAAATCAACCGCTGCGGGATCAGGATGGCGGATCTCTTAAATCCGCGCATATTCAAAGAGAAGCTCAAGGATAACCTTAAAGAAAAAAACGAAATTTTTAAAAAGGTTTACGGTCATCCTGGCTTTAGCTTTGATAAACTGTGCAAAGAGTATCTGGATTATGCAAAAATCCTAGAAAAATATATCTGTAATACCGCGATACTCTTAAATAAAGCAATCGTCCAAAAAAAAGACATATTATTCGAGGGGGCGCAGGGTACGTTCTTGGATATTGACTTTGGGACATATCCTTTTGTTACCTCTTCCTCTGCTACTTCAGGAGGTGCCTGTATCGGGACTGGTATCTCTCCGGATAAGATAGATAAGGTTATCGGAGTAGCTAAGGCCTATACTACCAGGGTCGGAGAGGGGCCTTTTATTACCGAGTTTTCACCCGCCTTTAGCAAGATAATGCGCGAGCGTGGCTCGGAGTTCGGAGCTACCACAGGAAGGCCGCGCAGGTGCGGTTGGTTTGACAGTTTAATGGTCAAAGAGGCAGTACTTTTAAACGGGATATCGGAATTTGCAATAATGAAGTTTGACGTGCTGGATGGCCTGGAGAAGATTAAACTATGCACGGCCTATAAATATAGAGGTAAGATTTTTAAGGAATTTCCCCATGATCTGGAAGTACTGAATAAAGCCAAGCCCGTATATAAAGATATGCCCGGATGGAAGAAGCCCAACCGTAAGCCTAAGAGTTATAAAGAATTACCCCCAAACTGCCGTGATTATATTTTAAGGCTAGAGGAGATTTTAAGGACCAGGGTTTCTATAGTTTCGGTGGGCTCAGGAAGAGAAGATACTATATTTGTGTAACTTATGCTAAGCAGGAGAGATCCTGTGGCACATTGCCACAGGGACAAGCAAATGTTTCATTAATGAAACATTTGCTTGACTGTAATTATCGCTTGTGTTATAGTTAATATCTTAAAAATAGAGGGAGGCAGTTATGGCAAATAAATTCAAGTTGGCCGAAGTTTTACTTATAGTTTTTATAATTAGTTTTTTATCAGGGTGTACCTTTATCATTCAGAAGGGCAGGCGTTCCGATATACAGAAGATCGAAGAGCTCTCCAGGCAGCTGGATGATTTAAACCGCGCCAGGCGTATACTAGAGGAGAATTTGAGGCAGGAGATAAACGATAAACAGGTTAAGCTGCAGATGATGGAGCGAGGCCTGGTTATTACTGTAGTTGGCGATGTGCTTTTTGATTCCGGTAAGGCCAAGGTAAGGCAAGAGGCGATGCCTATTTTGGATAAGGTTTACAGCGTATTGAGAAACAACGTGCCGAAATTAAATGTAGGCATCGAAGGTCATACCGATAACGAGCAGATTAAAGTTTCCGGATGGAAATCTAACTGGGAATTATCTACTGCGCGCGCCCTCTCTGTCCTGCATTACCTGGTGGATGAAAAAGGGATCTCACCAGCGCGGATATCGGCAATAGGCTACGGTGAATACCGTCCGGTTACCTCCAATAATACTAAAGAAGGCAGGCGTTTAAACCGCAGGGTTGAAATCGTGATCCTGCCAGATCTTACCAAATCAACAGGCTCAAGCAATGAGAGAGAGAAGCTCCTTGAGCCTGAGGAGAATCTTAAATAAAGGATATAACAATGGAAGAGAGCTTGAAGAATAGAGTCATCCTGATATTAGGCATATTGACGGTAATATTTTTTATCGGGACGTTAAGTTCCTGCAATAGCTCTTTGCGCAATAAAAGTGCCCGCGATAAAGAGATGGCTGCCAGGCTTGAGCTAGAGGAGAAGATGAGCAAGTCCAGCCAAGATAAGACAACCATAGAGAAACAGCTTGCAGTTATCAGTCAACAGTTAGAAGAAGAAAAGGTAGGGCACCAGGTCAGCAAAAATTCCCTGCTGCAGGAGCAATTAGTAAATCAGAGCCTTAAAGAAGAATTGCAGAAGGTGACCAAGCTTAAAGAGGCCCTGGAAGAAGACCTGAAGGAAGCCTTGGTAACCAATAAGTCAGCCAAGTCAAAACAATGAAGTAGATTGGGGGTTGCCTTAAGCTGCTTTTTAAGTTTTTTCTTCAAAGGGGATAACTAATCCCCTTTTTTATTCTAGCAAAAGAGTTTTCCCGAAGGAGGAGAGATATGGCGATATTGCGTAAAATAAAAGAAGGGTTAAAGAAAATAATCCAAAATAAGAAATCTTCATCTAAAGGAGCAGGGTTGGCTGCGAAGAAAAAGACTGCTGAAGAGGCAAAGAAAGAAACCTTAGGGATCCGCGAGACCGCAGTGGAGCAGACAAAGTTTTCGCATCCTGAGCCTGCCCGTCAGCCATGGAGAATACCGCAGGAAATTCCCTGGGGATATGGAGAGGATAGGGCTGTTCTTCAGGTACGCGACCCCTGGTGGCTACATGCCTATTGGGAGATTACCGGCGCTACATTTGATAATTTAAAGGCAAGGCTGGGAGATACTTTCTATAGCTCAAAGATGGTAATACGCGTCTATGATGTAAGCGATATTATCTTTAACGGCAGCAATGCGCATAGATTTTTCGATATAGAGATAAATCTAGAGGCGAATAATTGGTATATAGACACTGGCGGCCCGGGTAGATCCTGGTGTGTGGATGTAGGCCTGCGTCTTCCCAACGGAGATTTTATTACTATCGTGCGCTCTAATACCGTGCGCACCCCTTCAGAAGGGCCCTCCTGGATCACGGATGAGGAGTGGATGATTCCCGAAGATATGTTTGCCAGGTTATATGGCATGGGTTTTGGTTTTGGCAGGAGCTCACCCGTAGGAAAAGGCTGGCAGGAGAAGATGAAGAAGGAATTCTTTTCCTCGGGTGCCGTAGCCTCTGTAGGGATGAGTAGCAGCCCGGTTAAGAAACCGGTAAAAGAAAGACAATTCTGGATGGTGGTAAACACCGAGTTGATCGTGTATGGAGCGACTGAGCCTGACGCTAAAGTGACCGTGCAGGGCAAGGGCATACGCTTGAGACCCGACGGTACTTTTACTTTACGCTTCGCACTTCCTGACGGCAGACAAGTGATACCTGTCCAGGCAACATCCGCTGATGCAGTGGAGACTAGGACTATCACTCCCGTGGTAACCAAAGAAACAAAATAGAGTATTAAAGAAGATAACTTCAGAGGCTTTTCTATGAACAAGGGTTATTTATGTTTAGTGCTGCATAGCCATCTTCCTTTTGTGCGCCATCCGGAGCATGAGGATTTTCTCGAAGAGGATTGGCTTTATGAGGCGATGACTGAAACCTATATACCCTTGATCCTGGTTTTTGAAAGGCTCTTGAGCGATAAGGTTGATTTCCGCCTGACTATTTCCCTGACCCCGACTTTGATCTCGATGCTCGGTGATAACCTGCTGCAGGAAAGATACCTCAAGCATATCAATAAACTTATAGAGCTGGCGCATAAGGAAGTAGAGAGGACGCGTTGGCAGCCAGAGTTTAATAACCTGGCGAATATGTACCTGGCGCGCTTCTATGAGGCCAGGAATGTGTTTGAAAGATATAACCGCAATCTCGTCCTTGCCTTTAAGGCCTTTCAGGACGCCGGTAATTTAGAGATAATAACCTGCGGGGCAACGCACGGTTTTTTCCCTTTGATGGATGTAACTAAACCTTCAATAAGGGCTCAGGTAAAAGTAGCTGCCAGCCATTACGAGAAGGTCTTTGGCCGAAAGGCCAGGGGGATATGGCTGCCTGAGTGCGGATATAACCCGCCGGACGACGAAATATTTAAAGAAGCGGGGATAAAGTATTTTTTGACCGATGCGCACGGTATATTGCACGGCTCACCCAGGCCTAAATACGGAGTCTTTGCTCCTATATATTGTAAGTCCGGTGTAGCCTGTTTTGGCAGAGACCTGGAATCTTCAAAGCAGGTTTGGTCTTCGATAGAAGGCTATCCTGGGGATTCTGTTTACCGGGAGTTTTACCGCGATATCGGTTTTGACCTGGATTTCGAATACATCCGTCCTTATATACATCCTGATGGCGTCAGGATAAACACCGGGATAAAATATTATCGCATTACAGGCACCGATAATAATAAAGAGCCCTATAACCCGCACTGGGCCAGGGAGAAGGCAGCAGCGCATGCCGGTAATTTCATGTTTAATCGCGAAAAGCAGGTAGAGTATCTCTACGACCTGATGCAGAAAAAACCACTTATTGTTTCTCCCTATGATGCGGAATTATACGGGCATTGGTGGTATGAGGGCCCGATGTGGCTTGATTTTCTCATTCGCAAAGTTTATTTTGACCAGAAGACTATCCGGCTGATTACGCCTTCCGAGTATCTCGCGGAGAATCCCCGTAATCAGGTAGTAACACCATCAATGTCCAGTTGGGGCTATAAGGGTTATGCCGAGATGTGGCTACAGGGTTCCAATGATTGGGTTTACAGACATCTGCACAAGGCTTCTCTACGTATGACAGAATTGGTAAAACAGTTCTCGCGCCACTCAACCGATGGTTTGCTCAGGCGCGGGCTAAACCAGGCCTTAAGAGAATTACTCCTGGCGCAGAGCTCTGATTGGGCTTTTATTATGGGTACAGGCACGCATATCAGTTATGCGGTGAAGCGTACCAAAGAGCATATCCTGTGTTTCAATAGCCTTTATGAGCAGATAAAATCAAATACTATAGATGAGGGCTGGCTTTCCGATATAGAAAACAAGGATAATATCTTCCCGGATATAGATTATAGGGTGCATCAATAGAAGCGCAGTAGTCCCGCACATAGTGCGGGATAATCAAAGCCTAAACACCAGAGGTAGGCCTTGATTAAGGCTGCGCTTATTTTAATATGGTAGAACAGAAAAAAATACCCGCACATGTGGCGATAATTATGGACGGCAACGGCCGTTGGGCCAGGGAGAAGGGGTTTGCGCGCACCGCAGGCCACCGCGCAGGTATTGAGCGGGTAAAAGAGATTGTGCGCGCAGCTTCTGAATCCGGGGTAAGGGTAGTTACTTTCTTTGCCTTCTCTACTGAAAATTGGTCAAGGCCAAAGAAAGAGATAAATTTATTGATGCGCTATCTGGATAAATTCCTAGAGCGGCAGATAAAAGAAGTTAATAAGAATAATATGCGCCTCGTAGTTATAGGAAGCGCAGAACCGATCCCTAAGGAACTTCAGGAAAAGATAAAAAGGGCTCAAGAAAAAACCAGGGAGAACACCGGCCTGACGGTTGTGCTGGCTTTAAATTACGGCTCGCGCCAAGAGATAGTGGATGCAGCAAAGGACTTTGCCCTGAGGGTTTTAAGGGGCGAGGTAGAAATAGACGGCTTAACGGTTGAAGGCTTTTCTGATTATCTTTATACCGCAGGCCTTCCTGAGCCTGACCTTTTTATACGAACTAGTGGTGAGATGCGGCTGAGCAATTTTCTGCTCTGGCAGCTCTCCTATGCAGAGCTATTCTTCGTCAAAAAATGCTGGCCGGATTTTAAAAAGGCTGATTTCCAGGAAGCGATAAAGGCATATCAGGAGCGGGAGCGTAGGTTCGGTAAGATAGATGCTGAATAAAAGAATAATTACCTCGGTTATTTTAGTTTTGGCTATGAGCCTTACGGCAACCGTAGATTGGCTCTGTGGGCTTATGGTTACCTTTTTTATAATCTTGGGGCTTTATGAGTTCTTTGATATGTTGGAAAAGAAGGGTATCAGTATCTATAAATATTTCGGTATCGGCATGGGTGCCGTAATACCCCTTTCGATAATCTTTCGTTTTGAGCCGACCAGGTCTTGGGAGTTACTTTTTATTGTGGTAGCGCTTTTATTTCTCATGTTGATGCAGTTTAGGCGCCGGGATAATTCAGGGGTGATAGTAAGTATCTCAACCACAATCTTTGGCATACTTTATGTTTCGTGGTTTTTGAGTTTCTTAATTAAGATAAGATACCTCTCGGGTGGCCTGGGCTTATTATTTGCGGTTATCTTGATTACAAAACTAGGCGATATCGGAGCTTATCTCATCGGCAGTCGCTTCGGAAGGACTCCGCTTATCCGGCGCATCAGCCCGAATAAGTCACTTGAGGGCTCAGTTGGCGGGTTGTTATTCAGTATTGGCGCTGCGGTCGTCTGCAAGGATCTTATGAAGCTGTCGTATCCGCATGCGGCTTTAGCCGGCCTTTTATTCGGAATCCTAGCGCAATTAGGGGACCTCTCGGAGTCGCTGATGAAGCGCGACTGTCAGGTTAAGGATTCAGGAAGCATATTGCCCGGGATGGGCGGGGTATTGGATCTGGCGGATAGTTTAATATTTACTTCCCCGGCTTTTTATTTTTATATGAGCCTTATTTTAAAATAAAACCAAGCTATGAAGAATATAGCTATATTTGGCTCTACCGGTTCAATAGGCCAGAGTACTTTAGAGGTAATCAGGGGCCTTAAGAATGAATTCCGCGTAGTAGCTTTAACCGCTAATTCAAATATCGAGCTTTTGTGCCGGCAGATAAAGTCTTTCCATCCTTCGATAGTTTGCGTCAAGGACCGGCAGTTAGCCAGCAGGTTGCGCCTTAGGCTCGGACGTTCGGATTTAAATATACTGGTAGGAGAAATCGGCCTGGAGGAGCTGGCCGGCTATAAGGGGATTGATCAGATAGTCATGGCAATCAGCGGCTCGGGGGCGCTAAAGCCGTTTCTTTCGGCAATAGAAAACGGGAAAAACATTGCCCTGGCTAATAAGGAGGCACTGGTGATGGCAGGCGCTTTGATTATGAAAAGGGCCCGCGCAAAAAGAGCGAGCATCATTCCGGTAGATAGCGAGCAGTCGGCAATCTGGCAGTGCCTTGAGGGCGAGGATAAGTCAAGGATAAGGTCGATTTACCTGACTGCCTCCGGAGGCCCTTTTTTTAACACGCCTAAAGAAAAACTAAAGCATGTCTGCGTAGCAAAGGTATTAGAGCATCCGCGCTGGCGCATGGGTAAAAAGATTAGCGTAGACTCAGCGACCCTGATAAATAAGGGGCTGGAATTGCTGGAGGCCATGTATCTGTTTGGCGTGGAAGCGCAGAAGATAAAAGTGCTCATACATCCGCAGGCCATAATACATTCGATGGTTGAGTTTGTAGATGGAGTGGTGATGGCTCAGCTTTCAGTTACGGATATGCGGATACCTATACAGTATGCGCTTTCGTATCCCAAGAGACTGCTCTCTAAGCTTAAGTCGCTAGATTTCTATAAATTAAAAGGACTTAATTTCGAGCCTCCGGATTTCGGGAAGTTTCCCTGTTTAGGATTGGCTTATCAGGTGGCAAAGGATGGAGGTACTGCGCCCTCGGTATTGAATGCTGCGGATGAAGTGGCAGTGGCTGAATTTTTAAAAGGAAGGATATCGTTCCTTGGAATACCCAAGGTGATTGAAAAGGTATTATCCAGGCATAGAAATAAAAATAACCCTGAACTTTCCGATATACTTTTAGCAGACAGTTGGGCGAGGCAAGAATCTGCCTCTATATTAAAAAAGGGAGTTAAATAGAATATGATTTCTCTGCTGGTCTTTTTATTTATACTGGGTATTTTAATTGTGGTGCATGAGCTGGGGCATTTTATGTTAGCCAAGGGCCTCGGGGTGCAGGTTGAGAAATTCTCCCTTGGCTTTGGGCCTAAGATAGTCAGCAAGAACCTCCGGGGTACCGAATATGATATCCGGCTCA
>JBAXNZ010000027.1:0-9138 GCA_037133515.1 bacterium | reverse complement strand
CCATGCCCCAAATCCTGCGTCCGCGTAAAGCCGATAGCGTCAACTTCATCGATAAAAATAATGCAGCCGCCCTCTTCTTCATTCAATTCTCTGGCCCGCTGAAATAGCTTACGTACCCGCGCAGAACCCACCCCCACAAACATCTCGGTGAATTCCGAACCAGACATGGACAAAAACGGAATATTGGACTCGGTAGCAATCGCCTTAACCATATATGTTTTTCCGCACCCCGGAGGCCCTAACAATAGGACTCCCCCTAAAATACTTGTACCGCTTTTGGTGACATCAGCCCTGTCCCGAATGAGCTGGACTACTTCCATAGCCTCTTTCTTAGGCTCTTCCATACCTATGATATCACTCCAGTATATCCCTATCTCTTCGCCTTTCACCGGCTTTTTTCCTAAACTCGTGAACTTATTAACAAAGGCTTCTGCGCCGCCTCCTTTACTCATTAAAAAAAGCCACATTAAGCCAAATAAAAATACTTGAAAAAAAGCAAGATAAATCTGAAAAGGAAGGGCAGCTATAGTATGCTGCTTAGTAATAGCATCGACATAGCCCCATTCTTTTAAGCCCACTATTAAAGAAGAAAGGAGAAAAATTAAAAAAACCAGTGCTATAGTTAATAGAATAATCTTGGCCCGATGGAGTTTAAAGAATCTACTGATTTTTTTATGCTTGGGCATATCCCCTCCCCAATTTATAAAATCAACGCTTATACTTTAAGAATCTCTTAATCTGCAAGTCCGCTTCCCTGCGTTTCAAGTCTTCTCTGCGATCGTAGAGTTTCTTGCCTTTACAGAGAGCAAGCTCTATCTTGGCAAACCCGCGGTCATTAAAATATGCTTTTAAGGGAACGAGCACAAAGCTCCGCTGCGCTATTTTATCGGATAATTTCTTTATCTGGCTACTATGCAACAATAGCCTACGCTGCCTTTTCGGCTCAACATTTAAGTAGCTCGCCTGCTCATAAGGGCTAATGTGCGCATTATACAGTATAACTTCGTTTTTATCAATACGGGCAAAACTGTCATCAAGGGTTAACCGGCCTGCCCGCAATGACTTAACCTCTCCCCCTTTTAGTTCTATCCCGCATTCAACAGTCTCTAAAACAAAGAAATCGCGCTGGGCCTTGCGGTTATTAACAATAACTTTGCTCATCGTAACATAACCAAGGCAAAATATAAACTCAAGAAAATAGGTATAGTAATAATGCTGAGTATGTGGCCAAAGAAAATCCCCTGGCTGATAAGCAGGTCCTCTTTTTTATACTGGCGTATAAAAACTGAAAGGAAGGTCGCCGAAGGCACGGCCAGCTCAATGAGTATTAATAAGCCTATCAATTGAGGAAGCCTAAGCTTTACGATTAAAAAAAGCCCTATTGCCGGCAATATTACAAGCTTGGCTAAGGACATCAACAAGATTGCTTTCTTGTTAATATTTTGAAGCCTTATCTGGGCGAGATTTCCTCCCACTACAAAGATCGCCAAAGGCAAGGTACAGCCACCTATCATCTTTAACGGCCGAAAGATAAATTCAGGCAGGAATCTGTTTAAGCCGAAAAAAAGCGCTGCCAGGCTAATTAAAGTAGCTATCACTGGAGGGCTGAATAAACTTCCCAGGGCAAATTTATTAGTCTTGGAGAAAGACAAAAGATATATTCCGAAAGAAAAAATCACAATATTAAAACCTAAAAGAAACAGGAATAGGTAGATAAAAATCTGACTCAACTGTTCTTGCGGAAGCAGCGCAGCTACCAAAGCCAGCGGCAGATATCCTGAATTTTGAAAAGTAACCAGGCTTAAAAACTGATGCCTTTGTTCTCCTGCGGATATAAACCAGCTAAAGATGCCCCCTACGCCTAAGCCCAACAGAGTTATGCCGACACTTAAGAGCGGGAATACCCACCAGTCAGGATATAGCTTAAAACTGAAATCCTTGATCAGCTGACAGAAAATCATTGCCGGTAGGGTAATCTCAATAGTCAGGCGGCTAAGGGCATCCAGGCCAGCCTCTCCCAGGATATTTTTCTTAACCAGAAAATACCCTATTGCCCCCAGAATAAATATCTCTAGCACGGCAATCCCGGTAATCCGAAAAGACTCAAGAAACATAAACTCTCCCTCGATTTAAAGGATTTATTATAGCAGCAAAAAAGAAGTGCCGCAATTCTTATTTGACAGAATTGAGAGGGTAGGATATACTTAATTGGTTTTTGCGGGGGTGGCGGAATGGCAGACGCGCTGGTCTCAGAAGCCAGTGTCGCAAGACATGAGGGTTCAACTCCCTCCTCCCGCACCATTTGTTTTCTTCCAATCCTGGGTTATTTCTTGGTAGGCCATAAAAGAAGGCTTGAGAGAATAATCCCAGCGTAGGAGGCCGAAATAATCCACTCCGTTATCCCAATGTTTATTGCAGTCACGAAAAAATGCCCAGAAAATCTTACCTATATTCTTATCTTTTACTAGGCTCGCAAACACCTCTTTAAGCCACTTAGCTTGCTGCAACTCATCCGGATTTCCGCCCAGCCACCAATCAGCAGCCTTCAGGCCTGTCTTTACTCCGGGTGAGCCTATCTCGGTAACCCAAATCTTCTTTGCGGCGTCCCCGTGCCTGGACATTATTTTATAGGCGAGTTTCGGATACGCCTCTACCCTTTTTATTGCCGCGGGATCCTGTGGAAACTCAAAAATATGTATATTAAGTATGTCGAAATACCCTGATGCGCCATTATCATAGAGTTTATTTACACTGGAGAGCCCTTCGGCAAGCCCGCCATTAAGTATTTTACACTCTGGGTCTGTTTTTTTTGCGGCAAGATAGACATCCTTAAGTAGGAGAGAATAACTTTTTAGTCCATCCTGATTTAACCAATAGACGCGCGAATCAGGCTCATTCCATACCTCCCAGTATTTTATCTTATCCTTGTACCTTTTAATGACCTGCACTGCATAATTGACAAATAAGCTATTATCCTGCGGAGGGTCATTCCACTCTCCCGAATCAGAGGCCCAGGGAGCGCTATAGTTCAAAAGTCCAAGTATCTGTATTTTATTTTTAACCAGTATATCTACGATCAGGTCGTATTTAGCAAAGTCAAACTCTCCCTGCCTTGGCTCAATCTCCTCCCATAAGAAATCCTGTCTTATCCAGGCAATACCCGCCTTCTTCATCAAGGATACGATTTTATTTAACGATGCCTCGTCTGGATTCTTATAGTTATTCCAGGGATGGTTCCAATGTAAAAACTCCAACGCTCCGAAAGGGCTATCCATTTTAACCTCTCTGTCTAAATCCTGCGCCTTAACCTTAAGGGATAGGCTAACCAAGAAAATAAAAATAACCAGTAGGAATAACCTCCTACTCATCCTTCCTCTCTTCGATATTTATATAATCTGTAAAACCTATCTTATCGCCCAACTCTTCTTTTACTACCCTGATGCGGTCAGGGACATAAGGATGGGTTTTCAGATAACTCCTGGGCCTTAGCGGCTTTCTACGATTCACATCCTGCAGGGTCTTTAAAAAATCTATCATGCGGCGCGGATTGTAACCGGCTGATTTCATATAGCGGGTAGCCATCTCATCGGCAAGCAGCTCGTCCTTCCTGGCATAACCCAGCATCAACTCAAGGAACGCAGCATCAGCAGCTCCTCCTACCTGACCGCTACCCGGGACCACCACGGCAAGCACCCGCAGAAAGGAATATCCCATCACTGCCTGCAGCTTCTTTATGCTATGCCTTGCTACTATATGGGCTACCTCATGGGCAAGAACACCGGCTAGTTCATCGTCATTGGCTACTTTATCCACCAGGCCCTTATTTACATAGACGAACCCTCCAGGAAGAGAGACCGCATTAATCTCCTCATCCTCCAGGACCTTAAACTGGTAAACTATATCCTTTCTGTCGCAAACGTTGACGATCTTTTTACCGATATCCTCCACTCTCTTTTGGACCAGGGGATCTTCGGTAAGCTTATACTCATTTTCTACCTGCTTGGCTATTGACTGACCTATGGAGACCTCTTTATCGGTGCTGTAAAAAAATGCCTCCTCCTGGCCTGTAGCCAAATTATATTCTGTGGAGCATCCCGAGAGCAGGCAGGAAAATGGTAACATAAGAACTAAAGATAAAAGCATTCTGACTCCTAATTTGTTAAGCATGCGATAAAGCTTGCGTAGCGGCAGGCCTACCACATTGTAGAAGCACCCTTCTATGCGGCGGATAAAAAAAGCCCCCCTGCCCTGGATATCGAAACTCCCTGCCTTATCTATTGGAGAGACTTTAGTGAAATAGCGCGATATCTCTTCATCGCTTAATCTATCCATGTAAACCTTGGTCTTTTCATAATCAACTAATGCCTTATCCCTCTTTTTATCAATCAAGGCAAGCCCGGTATAAAGCCATTGCGGCTTCCGAGAAAGCAACTTCAGCATTCTGCGCGCATCCTTCAAATCGCGAGGCTTACCGAAGATACGTCCATCCTGGACCACGATAGTATCTGCCGCGATGATAATCCCTTCTTTCATTTTAAGTGACGCCCCTCGCGCCTTTCTCAAGGCATTCTTTTTAACCAGGCCTGCGTAAGATAAGCCGGCGCCCCTTCTCCTTATTTCCTTAACCGGGCTGGACAAAACCTTAAATTTCAGCCCGCAAAGCTTAAGCAGTTTTCTGCGTGCCCTGGAATTAGAAGCCAGATATATTTTTGTCATAATGACCTTAGGGACGGTTCTGAAATTGAACTAAAAGTGTCCCGGGGACAGTTTTGCTTTAACTTCAGAACCGTCCCTAGCTTAGTGCTGCGCTTTCTCCTGCGAGGTAACCGGTAGAAAAAGCTGCCTGCAGGTTAAAACCACCGGTATCCGCGTCTATATCTATCATCTCTCCGCAAAAATATAAGCCCTTGATCAACCGGGATTCCATAGTGCGCGGGTTTATCTCCTTTAAAGAAATACCTCCCCGGGTAATCATTGCCTCCTCAAGAGGCCTGGACCCTTTAATATCCAAACGGAATGACTTTAGCATTGCGACCATCTTGCGACGCTCTTCTTGCGTAATCTGACTGACCTTTTTATCAGCAGCTAGCCCTATCCTGGCTATAAAAATACTTATCATGTTTTTAGGTAAAAGAGTGGTGAGGGTGTTCTTAATATTCTTCCTAGAACTAGCCTTGAATTCCCTAAGCAGGCGGCTGTTTAGTTGCTCCATAGATAAAGCTGGTTTTAAATCTATCTCTACCCACAGATGTTTGCCCTCGCTTAACCAATCCACGATCTGGCCGCTTAAGGTTAAGACCAGAGGTCCGGAAATCCCAAAACCGGTGAATAATAACTCCCCGATTTCAGAGGTTATCTGCTTTTTACCATCGCTAAACTTTAAGCTGACATTATGCAGCACCAAACCCTCTAATAACTTAAGCTCAAGGCCCCTAACCTCTAAAGGCACCAGACCCGGCCTTAAAGCTACAATATGATGGCCTAACCTAGAGACGATATCCAGTGCCTCACCGCTTGAGCCGGTAAAACTATAAGAAACTCCTCCGGTAGCCAAAATCAACCTGTCTAGAGGCATAATCTTTCCGTCTGCAAGAGTTATGCCCTTTACTTTTTTGTCCTGAATAAAGATATCCTTTAACGCTGCCTTGTATAGAACCTTAACCTTTTTCTTCTGTAATTCTTTTTTTAATACCTCAAGGATACTGGCAGAATTATCGCTATCAGGAAAGACGCGCAACTGCCTCTCAGTCTTTAGCTTTAAGTTCCTCTTCTCAAAAAAATCAATAAGCTGGAGATTAAAAAACTTACCGAAGGCATCGCGTAAGAATTGGCCATTGCGAGAGAATCGCCTAAGAAAAGAATCCAAATCGCAGGCATTAGTAAGATTACAACGGCCTTTGCCGCTCAAGAGGAGTTTATTGCCCGGGGTAGGTTTTTTTTCTACGAGAGTTACTTCTTGGGAGAGGTCTGCCGCACGGATTGCTGCCATCATTCCTGCAGGTCCTGCGCCAACCACTATTATCTTTTTTGCTTCCACTAAGAAACCCTTAAAGCCCAAAATCTGCTATTATGAAGATGGATCTCAGCCTGAGGCCTACCTTGGCCAGGTTTTCTTTTGCGCCTTCCTGTCTATCCACAATCACTATCGCCTCTTCACAGGTAATCCCTTCGCGCTCCAGGGCCTGCTTTGCCTCAATCAGGGCCCCTCCGGTAGTAGCAACATCGTCAACCAAAACTACCTTAGAGCCCTTAGCTAATGCCGGTCCCTCTATCTGACGTGTTGCACCATGGATTTTTACTGACTTACGCACGATGAATGTCTTTATGGGTAGTCCGTTGATATGGCTTAAGACAGCCAGGGCGCCCACTATTGGGTCTGCCCCTAAAGTAGGGCCACCTATAGCATCTATATCCTTATCCTTTGTAAAGTCCATAATAATACTGGCTACTAGATACGCGCCCTCCGGAGTGAGAGTGATTACCCTTCCATCTAGATAGTAATTACTGGTCTTTCCGGAAGATAAAATAAAACTGCCCCTTTTCAGTGCCTCTTTATTCAGTAAAGAGAGTAGTCTTTTCTTTAGTTCGGCTAATCCTTCTTTTCCCATAGTATTTTTATTTTACTATTCAAATCTCCATATGTCAACTTTATTAGTCAAAACAAAAAAGGCGTTCCTTAAGATGCAACCTCATTTAGTTGACAAAAAGACCTTTAATTGTTATCATATCTGTAAAGATGGGTAAATTCAGCCTATTCATAGAAGGGTTACGGGATATTATCTATCCGAAGCTCTGCCTTATCTGCAAGCAGAAATAAATCTTGGGCTCTATTGGCGGATTTGTCTGCCTGGGCTGCTGGTCCAGGATTAAAAAAAACCTTCCTCCCTTCTGCCGCAGATGCGGCAGGCAACTACAGGGTAGCGCGCCAGGTGAGAACATCTGCGTAAGTTGCATCAGAAATTCGCCGCATTTCGACCGCGCCTTCAGCCCCTGTGCCTACGAAGGAGTGATCAAAGAACTAATCCAGGAGTTTAAATATAAAAGGAAAGACTACCTGGGTTATACCTTAAGCAGCCTGCTGATTGATTTTATTAAAGAATACTCTATAGCTATGGATATTATAGAATGGATAATCCCCGTTCCGTTGCATAAAACCAGGATGCGAGAGAGAGAATTTAACCAGGCACAGATTTTAGCTGCTTATATAGCCGGTGAATTAAAAATAAAAATGCTGGAAAATAACCTGATACGCCACCGCTACACTAAAACACAGACTGACTTAGAAGGCCAGGAGCGCCTCCTGAATGTCCGGGATAGCTTCTCAGTCAAAGAAAATAAGGTTATACGGGGCAAGAATATACTCTTAGTAGATGATGTCTTAACCACAGGCGCTACTTCTTCCGAAGCAGCCTCTGCCCTAAAGGCCGCAGGGGCAGGAATCGTCTTTGTAGCTACGCTGGCTAACTAATATTATGAAGATCTTAAGACATTATTTCTTAAAGGAGTTCATCGGGCCATTCTTTCTGGCGCTTGCAGTCCTTACCTTTGTGATGCTCCTGGGCAACCTCATCAAGATAGCAGAGCTGGTCATAAATAAGGGCGTGGATATATACAGCGTAGCCAAGCTCTTCCTCTTTATGATCCCCTACCTCTTGACCTATATCGTTCCCATCTCAAGCCTGACTGCTATACTGCTCTCGCTGGGAAGATTATCCAGCGATAATGAAATCACCACCATTAAAGCCAGCGGCGTGCATATCTTTAAGCTGATCTTGCCACTCTTGGTCTTAGGGATAATACTAAGCCTGATACTGGTAGTATTCAATGACCGGGTCATACCCTACGCGCATTATGCCTCACGCAAGACCCTGGTAGAGGTGGGCTCCAAAAATCCTGCTGCCGCCCTTGAACCAGGGGTTTTTATAAACTCTTTCCAGAAGTACATCCTTTTCATCTATCGCATAGACGAAAATAAACTAAGCAATGTGCGTATATACGAGCCGCAGGGGGCAGGAAAACCCACACGTACCATCATAGCCAAGAAGGGCGAGTTCATCGCTATACCAGAGAAGAACATAATCAAGCTTAAGCTCATGGACGGATCATCTGATGAGCCTGACCCGGAAAACCCCAGTAATTTTTATAAGCTTAATTTCAAGACTTATTTTATGAATTTGAATTTAAACGAAGGGCAAAACAAAGGCAGTATAGAAAAGAAGCCTAAAGATATGACTATACGGGAATTAAATAACGAGGTCGCGAAATTAAAGAAAGAGGGGATTGACCCTATGCCGCTGTTGACCGAGATACATGAAAAGATCTCCCTGGCCTTCTCCTGTTTTGTCTTTATACTGCTAGGCTGCCCTTTAGCTATAATCACGCGCAGGCGCGAGAAATCCATCAACTTCGGTATTGCCTTTATTATCGTAGGCATATACTACCTGTTACTTATCGGTTCAGAGGCAGTGAGCCTGCAAGGTTACATAACCCCAGAGATAGCCATGTGGATCCCTAACATAATACTGGGGGTGGCAGGCACTATTTTAACCTATAGATTATGCGCATATTAGACCGTCACATATTAAAGATGGTATTGGGGATATTTTTGAGCTGCATACTCATCTTTATCTTCCTTTATATTATCATTGACGTATTCTCCCATCTTGAAGATATACTAAAACAAAAGGTCAGCCCGGACATCCTCTGGAAATACTACCTATCATACCTGCCGATTATCTTTGTCCAAATAACTCCCATTGCCTGCCTACTGGCAGTCTTATATACCTTCAGCAAACTTAACCGTGATAACGAAATTATAGCTATGCGCTCATCAGGATTAAGCATATTCCAGATAACCAAGACCGTGATTATCTTCGGAATACTTATTAGCATGCTCATCTTCTGGGTAAATGACCGTTTCGTCCCTTCTTCCTTATACTTCAACCAGCGGATCAAAGAACAGATGGAGAGCGGAGAAAAGAAAATCAAGAGCAGAGAACACGAGGTCATCAATAACCTCTCTATGTATGGCCTCAGGAACAGGCTCTTCTTTGTGAACAAGTTCTCTTTTACTACCAACACTATGGAGGGGATTGTCATACTGGAACATGACACGCACCAGAATATTACAAAAAAGAT
>JBAXNZ010000026.1:0-9244 GCA_037133515.1 bacterium | reverse complement strand
GATATCGTTCCCCTTACCGGAGAAAACCGCATAATTGCCAAGGAGGGCCTGTTGATGCTCCCCCGGACCAAGAGGCTGGGCCTGCAGGCGCTTATGCGCAATAGCGGTATAAGTGATAAAAAAATGAACTCTACCTCGGTAAGCTATATACTGGCTCCGCGGCTTAATGCCAGTGGCCGCATGGATACCGCAGAGATAGCCCTGAATCTACTGATGAGCCAGGACAAAGAAGAGGCAGCTGCCTTGGCTGATCTGGTTGAAGGCTACAACCGTCAGCGACAGAAGGTAGAAGGCAAGATATTGGAAGAGGCCCAGGCTATAATCGATAAAGAGGTCAATTTTAAAGAGCATAAAATCATAGTTATTGCCAAGGAGGATTGGCATCAGGGCGTTTTGGGGGTAGTCGCCTCTAAGCTTGCCGATAGATTCTACCGGCCGACTATACTTATTTCTCTCGGGGAAGACCTCTGTAAAGGCTCTGGCCGCTCCATAAAAAACTTTCATCTTTTTAAGGCGCTGCTTGATTGCAAGGATTCTTTAAGCTCATTTGGCGGGCACAGCCATGCCGTAGGTATTATAATTGCCAAGGATAATATAGAGGATTTCAAAAATAAGATTAACCAGCTCGCCAAGGAGAGATTAAAGCTTGAAGACCTCATCCCCAGCCTTGATATTGATATGGAATTTAACCTGGACAATCTTAAAGAGGGCCTGGTAAGAGAGATTGAGTCCCTGGAGCCTTTTGGTAAGGGGAACCCCGAGCCATTATTTTACACCCGTAATCTTAAATTAAGAGGAGAGCCGCAGGTATTGAGCCGTCATACTCTTAAGTTTTGGGTTAGCGACGGTAATAATACCCATGAGGCAATAGGTTTTGGCCTGAGCAGTTTAAAGGAAAGCCTTGTGAGCGCGGATTATTTTGACTTGGTTTATACTCCACAGATAGATAGCTGGCAGGGAGAGGAAGGGATTATCTTAGAGGTCAAGGATATATTCTTTCGGTAAGGATCAGGCTCTTTTTATATCGCCTTTTTTGATACACCCGGTGCAGATGTATACCTGTTTAGGCCGGTTGTTGATCAGGATGCGCATCTTTTGCAGATTGGCTAGGAACTTACGTTTTGAGGAGCGCACAATCTTTGAACCGGTTCCGCCCTTGGACTTTAGTTGGCCTTTTCTAGTGACCTTTTTACCTGTCTGTGAACCCTTGCCGCATATGGCGCATAATTTTAGCATGGTTATTCGCTCCTTATAAGGAATAGAGTATACTTGAAAAACAGCCATTGTCAAGGATAATGAGCAAAACTTTAGAAGGACTGAATAAGGAACAGCTGGAGGCGGTTATCCATAAAGATGGACCCCTCTTGATTATTGCCGGGGCAGGCACCGGCAAGACCACGGTAATCACCAGGAGAATCGCCTGGCTCCTGGAGGAAGGCCTGGCTAATACGAGCCAGATACTGGCGCTTACCTTTACTGATAAGGCAGCGCGCCAGATGATTGAACAGGTAGACCTGCTTGTGCCTTACGGCTACACCGATATCTGGATCTCTACCTTCCATGCCTTTGGGGATAGGCTGTTGCGGGAGAATGCGCTGGTTGCCGGACTGAATTCAGATTTTAAGGTGCTCACCCGGCCTGAGGCAGCGGTATTTTTGCGCGAACATCTCTTTGAATTCGATATCTCCTATTACCGGCCGCTCTCAGACCCTACGCGTTTCATCGAGGCCCTGGTTTCATTATTCAGCCGCGCAAAAGATGAGGATATTTCACCTGGTGATTACCTGGCTTATGCCCAGGACCTCTCGCTTAAGGCAAAAGAAAATTTAAATGACCTGGCCTTACAGGAAGAAGCAATAGCGCAGAAGGAAGTGGCTTTAGCTTACGCTAAATACCAGGAGCTGCTTGCTAAAAGCGGAGCAGTTGATTTCGGGAATCAGTTTTATCTAGCGCTAAACCTTTTGAGGGCGCACCCGTTGATTTTAAAAAATTACCAGCAGCAGTTTAAATATATCCTGGTGGATGAATTTCAGGATACGAATTTTTCTCAATTCCAGCTGGTGAAGCTCTTGGTAGGGGAAAGCAAGAATATTACGGTGGTTGCCGATGATGATCAGTGTATTTACAGGTGGCGCGGAGCAGCCTATAGCAATGTACTAAATTTTATCGATAGCTTCCCGCAGGCCAAAAAAGTCAGCCTAATCCAGAATTACCGCTCTACGCAGGCTATACTTGATAGCGCTTACGGTCTGATACAGAATAATAACCCCGAGCGCTTTGAAATAAAGGCTAATATAAACAAAAAGCTCAGGAGCCTTAAGAGCGGTGGCAGGCAGATAGATCACCTTTGCTTTGATACTAATTCTGCTGAGGCGGATTGGGTAGCTAAGACTATTCAAGAGAAGGTAAAAACAGAAAAGTTTTCCTTTAAGGATTTTGCTATCCTGGTACGCTCCAACTCCGACGCGCAGGCCTATTTGCAGGCCCTGAATATGCAGGGTATTCCCTGGCAGTTCAGCGGTGCGCAAGGGCTTTATAGCCGAGCAGAGGTCAGGCTGTGCATAAGTTTCCTGCGTTTCATAGCTAATCCTGCTAATTCCTTAAGTCTTTATTATCTGGCTAGTTGCGAGGTATATAATATTAATTTATCAGACCTTGCTCTTTGCATGCACTACGCCAAGCGCAGAAACAGGACTTTGTATTCGGTATTTAAGGAGCTCTACGGGATTGCAGAGCTTTCTGAAATAAGCGCAAAATTTAGAGAGAGGGTTAAAGACATATTAACTGATCAGGAGAAATTCTTAAATCTATCGCGCGAGCAGACTACCGGCAGGTTACTCTATAGTTTTTTAACTGATACCGGGTATTTAAAAAAACTCACCAAAGAGCAGAGCCTGGAAAACGAAGCTAAGATTAAAAGCCTCGCTAAATTCTTTAACATAGTGCGGGGTTTTGAGCTGTTGGCAAAGGAGGATTTAGTCATATATTTTGTTAATTATCTTGATCTTTTAATCGAGGCAGGGGATGATCCTGAGACCGTGGAGTCAGACCCGGATATAGACGCTGTAAATGTCTTGACTATACATAAAGCCAAGGGCCTGGAATTCAGGTCTGTATTCCTGGTGAGCCTGGTTAATGGTCGCTTCCCGCTTCCGCAACGCAAGCAGACCATAGAATTACCTGAGGCCTTGATTAAAGAGATCCTGCCTAGCGGAGATTTTCATTTGCAGGAGGAGCGCAGGCTTTTTTATGTAGGGATGACTAGGGCAAAAGATGAGCTGCAACTTAGCTGGGCCTTGGATTATGGGGGCAAGCGCTTAAGGCGCGTCAGCCAGTTTATAGTAGAGGCCCTGGGTAAAGAGGAGGCGAGCGATAAGCAAAAGCATAAAGCCAGCGCCCTTGAGTCAATAGAGTCATTTGCCCCGAAAAAAGATCCTCCGCAGCCAAAGGCTGTGGGAATAGCCGCGCAGGAGCTGCTCAGGTTAAGTTATTACCAGATAGACGATTACCTGACATGCCCATTAAAATATAAGTATGTGCATATATTACGCGTACCTATACTGGAGCACCATACGGTTATATACGGAAGGGCGATGCATGAGGCGGTGACTAAGTATTTCGAGCTTAAGATGGCTGGGAAGAAGGCGGAGCCAGCTGATTTACTTGCGGCCTTTAGCGCCAGTTTCGACCCGCAAGGTTTCCTGGACGAGAGACATCAACAGGAGCGTTTTCGTATAGGCCAGGAGGCATTGATCCGATTCTTTAGCGAAGAAGAGAAACGCGCCTCAAGGCCCCTGTATATAGAGAAGCCATTCTCCTTTATCCTTGCGGATAACAAGATAAGCGGCAGGTTTGACCGCATTGATATGGAAGCTGACGGCGCTGTGGTTATTGATTTTAAGACCTCTGAGGTTAATAAGCAGAAGGATGCAGATAAGCGCGCCCGGGAGAGCGACCAACTGGCTATCTATGCCCTGGCTTACCAGAATATATTCGCAAAACTTCCTAAGCGCGTAGAATTATATTTCCTGGAGTCAGGGCTTATCGGCAGTTATTCTATAAAAGAAGGGGATCTGGAAAAGGTAAAGGAAAAGATTAGCCGGGCATCCGCAGGAATCCGCAGCTCAGACTTCAAGGCCTCTCCTGCTTACATGGCCTGCGCCTATTGCGCCTATAACCAGATTTGTCCTTCGGCTATCAGAAAATGAAGCTCCTCGGTTTAACAGCCGTGGTTTCTGACTTTTCGGGTTTTGCGCTCATGGAGCGGAATCCCGCCCGAAAACCATTCATCCTCAAGCCTTTACAGACATGGTTTTCTGGGTGCGGGATAATATTTAAAAATTATTCTCCCTGCCTTGAAAATCTGTGTTTATGTGCTATACTTTTATCAGCCCTTAGGGGCTAATCCTAGGCCGCAACTAAAAATTCAGGCATTTTGGGGTTTAGAAACAAACCTTAACCCAGGGAGCGAGAAAGACCTGAATTTTTAAGGCTAAGGGTTAAAAATCTTCGCTCCCTATTGCATACAATGATGGCCCATAGCTTTTTCGTGGGCCGTTTTTTTTATCTTGGCCTGCTTTTGTGGTATAATAAATAAGGATCATAAAGAGGGATTCCATGAAATATTCTCGCCCCATAATTTTTTTAACGGTTGTCTTGATTTTATTGCCTGCCTTTTCCTTTGCCCAAGAGGCAGCTAAAGAGACTGCAGCCTATATCCCCAATGAAAACGATATTAAAAGCTTTGTTTATAGATGGTTTTCCTGGATGGACCATCAAGTAGCGGATTTCCTCTTTATTTACCACCTGAGCAAAGATGACCTGGTAATGAAGTTTCCCGAAGCAGTGGTACATAGCCACGATGATTTCAAAAAATGGTATCAAGGGGTCAAAGATAATATCCAGAGCAATGTGTATGAGGTAGGAGATATTAAGGTCAGCCAGCTGCCTAAAGAACGCTATAAGGTAGATCTGTCTGTGCGCTGGAAGGCCAAGACCCATAAAGGGGAATCCCTGGATATAAAGTTTAAACAAAGCTGGATTTTAAGCGTGGCCGGTTCCGGCAGGCTTAACATTAACCGTTATATAGTAAAAAAAATTAAATAAGGCATTTTTTATAGCCACCTGCTAAGAAATTTACCATTGACCAGTCTCTTCTAATGAAGTAAACTATAAAAGTATTACAGCGAGGTGTTAAGATGAGGTTGAAATAGATGATTTGTAGGGCGGCCTTCAGTGTATCTTGAGGGCCGCCTTTTTTGTTTCCCGGAAGGAGGATTTTTAAATGCAGGAGCGCAGGATATTCGAGAGGTTTCAGGTAGAGTTGCCGGTAAAGTTCTCTTATCCGGGGGGCGCCAAGGAAGGGACGGGTAAAATCGTCAATATAAGCGCTGGGGGAGGCGGGATGATTGTTACCGGAGAGAAGTTGCTCCCCGCTACGCGTTTAGATATGCAGATGGAGATCGCCGACGATAAAGAACCGTTATGCATTAAGGGAGAAGTAGTCTGGACAATGGTTGTGGCTGCGCAAGTATATAAAGTAGGGATAAAGTTTAATAAAGTGGATCTTATGGGGATATCGCGTGTTTTAAGGAAGAGGAATGAATAAAACAGCAGCATTTTTTATTTTATTTTTCTTGTTTTTTGTATACATCGATACAGCTTTAGCTCAAGCCACTAAGTTTGTAAAGGATGGGGTCAGGCAGGTATACTGGGGTGACGGAAAGCTGATGGTGGAGGCCTCTTTTAAAGACGGCAAGCAGGATGGCCCTGAGAGGGTCTACTGGCCTGACGGAAGACTACAGGCAATCAAGAACTATAAAGAAGGTAGGCGTGAGGGGACAGCCAAGTATTATTATAAAACCGGAGAATTAAAATCAGAGCAGACCTTTCGCAATGGGAAGCTCGAGGGGGTAGCCAGATACTATTACAAGGACGGAAACTGTAAATCCGAGCAGCCTTATTGGAATGGCAAACGTAATGGTACTTGTAGGCTTTATAATGCAAAAGGCTCGGTGATACTGGAGCAGCCTTTTAAGAATGATAAGCGTGAGGGGATGTTGGTATGTTACTATGCCGGCAGCCCCTACTTAGCAGTCAAGCCCGCTAAGGATGAGGTGCAAAAGGATGTGGTATATGTCAGGGGGCAGATTAAGACAGAGGAGCCTTATAAGGGTGGGAAGCGCCAGGGCGTAGCCAGATACTATTATGAAAACGGGCATCTTAAGTCCCAGCAGATATATAAAAACGATCAGCGCGAGGGGTTAACACAGTATTACTACGAGGATGGTCAACTCGCAGTCGAGGAGTTTTATGTAAACGGAAACCTCCAAGGCTCAGTCAGGGATTACTATTCCGGCGGAAACATCAAGGCAGAGATACCTTATACGGATAATAAAATAGACGGAGTAGCCAGATATTTCTATGAAAACGGAAAGCTCGAGCTTGAGCAGTCATATAAAACCGGTTTACGCGAAGGGTTGACGCGCGCGTATTATTTTAGCGGAAACATTAGATCTGATAGCCTGTATGTATATGACAAGTTAGAGGGCGTAGTGCTTAATTATTACGAAAGCGGTAGGTTACGGGCGGAGAGGCCATACAAGGCAGGCCTGGCCCAGGGGACATGGAGATTCTTTTACGAAAACGGTAAAATAAAGGCCGAGGTACCTTTTATTAAAGGTAAGCTTGAGAAGATGTGGAAGTATCATTTTGAGGATGAAAGCGAGGCCGAGCAAATTGCGGGTGAAGGCGAGAATGCAGAAGTGTATATGCTCAGTCCTGAATAATGAAGAGGGTTTTCTTGAGTTTTGACAGGGATGATTTTTTAAGGGTCAAGGGGCTTTTAGTCGAGTTGTCTAAATTAAACTGTGAGCTGGATTTATATGAGGGAGCCCTGGATTTGGATAGCGCAAGTGCTGATGCCGTTGCTGTTAAGCAGGCGATAGGAGAAAAAATAGTACATTCTGACTTGACGGTTTGTCTGATAGGAAATAATACGCATCTGAGCCGTTGGGTAGATATAGAGCTTCGCAAGAGCCGGGAGAAAGGCAATAAGATTATTGCCATGGCCTTGAAGGGAATAACCAGCGTAGTCCTGCCGCAGGTAATAAAAGAAGAGAATATAACTTTCTATCCTTGGGACCCCAAGAGGCTGGGCCGGATGATGGAAGAAAAAAGCCGGGTTTCTCCGGTAAGTTATTACAGGGGCTCGGGTGGCCTGGGGGTTTAGTTAAATATGGCTGTTAAGGATAAGGAAAAAATCAGATCAACGTTCAAAGACATAAGGTATTTTATCTTAGGCGTCATTATTTTATACCTAATCGGATGCTTTATTCTTTCGCTGACCCTGACTTTTTTTAAAGAATGGGGCTTGGTAGACAGGGGCGCAAACGGGATATACTTTACCCTAGATGAAGGAAGTATCGAGTTGATAGATTTTTATAATGTATTTAATGCCCCTAGGATTGCCTTCATTAATTTATTCAGGGCCTATCCGGTTCCTATTGTATTAATGAACCTGCTGCTCTTCGTTTTATTTATCCGGCTAACCTCTGATTCCAAGAAAGATAAAGAAGGGGAGCTCCAGGTTAATAAGAATGAGAAGCAAGAAAGTATTAATATCAAGTCCGCCTTTGTTGATTTTGTTATTTTGGACTTAAAAGGAAATACCAAAGAAGAGGTTTTATCGCAGATTGCCAAATTTGCCAAAGATAAAGGGTTAGTTAAGAATCGGCAATACCTATATGAGAGGCTAATAGAAAAAGAAAGAATGGGCTCTACTGCTATCGGTAACGGTATTGCCCTGCCAGAGGCCTGTTTTATAGATCTTAGCCAGCATCATGTATTTATCCTGTGCAGGACAGAGGCAGCGGTGGATTTTGACTCTTTCGACAGAAAACCAGTATCTATAATGCTGGTATTTTTATGTAAAGAGAAAAATGAGCTTGCCAAGTTTGAGCCGGTATTGAAACTAGTGCAGTTATTAAAATCGGATAAATACAAGGATAAATTCAAAGAGGCCAGCACAGAACACGAAGTATACAGCCTGTTAGAGGAGATGTCTCTGTACAAAGATTCTGAATAATACTTCTATTCAGATAGGGGAATAGAAGTCTGTATTTTTGAACCCTAAGCATATTTTTGCTTGGGTTTTTTGTTTTTATGAGGTATAATAAAAAGTTAAATCTATCAAGACAGGATATTCCGCTAGATATGGAGAAGGTAGAGAGCTAAGAAGGAAGATAAGATGGAAAAATCAATCAAGGGCACAAAAACAGAAAAAAATCTTTTAGCGGCATTTGCCGGAGAATCGCAGGCAAGAAATAGGTATACCTATTTCTCTAGCGCTGCCAGGAAAGAAGGCCTGGAACAGATCGCCAATATATTTGCAGAAACTGCGGAAAATGAGAAGGAGCATGCCAAGGTTTTCTTCAAGCATCTTGAGGGAGGAGAGACCGAGATTACGGCAAGTTATCCTGCGGGAGCGATAAAGGATACCCTGGAGAACCTTGAAGCAGCAGCGGAAGGGGAGAAGATGGAGTGGACTGCTCTTTATTCTGATTTTGCCAAGACTGCCAGGGATGAAGGGTTTCTAGAGGCGGCTCGGTCATTTGAGCAGATTGCCAAGGTTGAGAAATTTCATGAATCGAGGTACAGAAGGTTAATCAGTAACCTGGAGAACAGAGAGGTATTTAAAAAGAAGGCTCCTGTAAAATGGCACTGTATCAATTGCGGCTATATATTTGAAGGGCCGGATGCGCCTTTAGAATGCCCGGCCTGTAAGCACCCGCAGGCATTTTATGAAGTCTTAGCGGATAATTTTTAATGAAGGCATTCCTGGTAGGATTAGTTTTTCTCTCTGCTTTATGCGTACTGGTAGGTATAGGTGTATTACTTACGCCCCTGCTTTTGATTTTGGCATTCTTCATAAGGATGATTGTATTATTCTTTCTAGTTATTTTTGCCATATGGCTAGTGGGAAAATTTATTATTTTCTTCCGGGAGAAGTTGTTCAATAAAGTCAACTAAGTCATAGATAAATGGATAAGATCAGAGTACTTTTAGTAGATGATGAACCAGACCTTCTTTTAGTAATGGGCAAGACCATTGAATCATGGGGTTATAGGTTAATCCAGGCCTCAAATGGCGCAGAGGCTATAGCCATAGTTACAGATAATAAGGTCGATATTATAATTTTGGATTATCTCATGCCAGGCCTAGACGGAATAGATACCCTTAGGGA
>JBAXNZ010000025.1:0-9302 GCA_037133515.1 bacterium | reverse complement strand
TGACCTGCGCAGCCTGGTTCAGTGGGTCAAGCGGTATGAGGAAAGCGCGCTCTATCCTGTAATATATTAGGGGACTGTCTTATTGAGGAATAACTATCGCCTCTTCTGTATCGATGCCTCAAGCGGAGAAGAACTCTGGTCGTTTAAAGACCGGGGCAGCAACGGTCAGGAGTTCTATCAGACCTTCAAACATATCAGCCACGGATCATACGGGTATCAATTTACGGTTGAAAACGATATTCTCTTCACGGAGTTAGATAGGAAAATCATCGCCGTTAGGCTCAGCGAGCTCTATGCCCCTCAACTGCTTTGGGGGAGTTTGGGTTGGGAGAATATTACGTATGCACAAGGCCGGTAGTGAGCGGTGGTATCCTAATCGTAGGGCTTATTAACGCCAAGGGGGAATTGTGGATAAGTGCTTTTAACCGTAAAGACGGCGCGTTGGCCTGGAGTACATATATAGGCGTCTGTTCTTTTCTTTCTCCCCCCTGCGAGCTTTCCCTTACCGAAGAGGATAATGCCTATATTGCTACTAACCATGGAGTACTGGTGAAATTGAAAACAAGTAACGGCGAGCTCTCCTGGATAAGGGCGTATGAGCCCAAGAAATACAGCATTTTTGCATTCTGGGAAAATCGCCGCGTAGCAAGAAAGAGCCTCATTGCTTATGACAACCAGTTTATTGAACAGGGGAGGGATGGTTTATTATACTATAAGCCGCGGGAGTCGGATACCATATACCTGCTTGAGCCTGAGAGCGGAAAGCTCAGCGAGGAGATAACGGTGGATGCCGCGCGGTATTATACCTTGCGGGCCCGCGACGGAGAAGCTATATTTTTAGACAAGACAGCTGATGATAAAGGAAACGCGCGCGTTAGGGTCCTTGACCTTTTCTCGGGAGCGGAGAAGAAGAGCATAACCGTAAAGGCAGGAGAGCTCCAGGGGGTCCGTTATATAAACAGTAGCCAGATAGCCTTCAAGATCGCAGATGTGGTGCATCTTCTGACTGCGCAGGGAGATGGTGTTATTCACTCCGAGATAAGCGTTCCTGTCAAAGGATGGCTCTTGGCTTACGATGGAGAGTTCCTGTTAGTCGGAGATAGCAGGAAGATTTACCGCTTAGATATAGACCGGACGGGTGGAGTACTTTATACAGTGCAGCCATCACGCCACTACGGGTATCTGGAGAAGAGAAAAGAAATAAAAAAGCTTTTGGAAAAGGCAGCCGGAGCGGGAACAGATAGCGCACAGGCCCTGGAGTCTCTTACGGTTTTAATGATTGAGGCCGGAGAGCCGCGGCTCAGTTTGGATGAAGTCTACAGTTTTACCCGCGATAATCTCGAGCGGTTGCGCCATCCCGCATGTAAAGGGCTGTTGAGCCTGCTAGGGGAGCGTTATGGCAGAGAAATAATCAACTACAACGATATTGATATCTCTTTTAACAACTTCCTTATCGGCATGGGGTTACTTGACAGATCCGCCAAGCAAGACTATGCGCCCTCCGTAGGAAAAAATCCGGCTCGGCTCCCTCAGGGGTTTAGCGCGCGGGGGGACAGGTTCTTTCTTCTGCCTGTAGAGACTCTAAAGGGGGGAGCGCCGAAGGATTTCTTTCTACTGTTGAACCGTGACCAGCTGCTTTGTATCGACGAAGAGGGGGGCGTGCGGTGGGAGCGGAAGGTGTTCTATCGCGTTTATCCGACGCTCAACTATAAGGTCTCATACAGGACCGACATATCTTCCGGAAGGATGTATGCGGATGATATAAAGGCGTATCTGTATGGCGATACCCTGATCATCAATGATCGGGTTAACGTCATCGGCATCAATCAGCGTGACGGAAGTTATATGTGGAGCTTTACGAACAAGGATGAGACCTTTGAGAACGAAAAACACTATCCCTTAGATGACCCCGATAACCTCTATAAGCAGTACGGCCTACGGAGGTCGTTTCTCAAAAACATCATGTTTTACACCGAGTTTATCGGCGAGCGCCTTATTATCGTGCACGGGCAGAGGGTTTACTCCGTTGACCCTTTTTCAGGATTCTGCGAAAGGACCAACAGGTTAGCCATGGAAGGAGCGCTGAAAGTATCTGTTTCAGGGAGACAGCTGTTTATACTCTCTTGCGCCTTAGACCGCCTGGAGGTCCTTGATGAACGACTTGAGTCGAAACAGAATATAACGCTTGATTTTGTCTCTGGCAAGGATATCTATCCCCAGCTGGTTTTCGCAAAAGACGGCGCTCTGGCCTTATATGTCGATCCGACGCTTTACCTTATCGATGTTAAAAAGGGAGCGCTGAAACAGAGGCTTGAGATAGGCCCTCTCGACAGGTGCTATCTTGAATCTACCCTGTATAATGACCTGTTGGTCATAGCCCCCTTCCGGAAGATAATAGGTTATCGCCTAGAGAACGGCCTGCTGAAGCCTGGTTGGGAATTTGCCCTGGCTCCCGAGACGGAGGGGCCGATATGGCAATTCTCCGAGAGGAAAGCCAGGCGTTATTGGATAGTAGGGAAGAATATAGTCGTGCCCTTAAGAAAGGCGGGAGATTATTTCTTTGCAGCCGTAGATCTAGAAACCGGGAAAAAGTTCTGGGAGACGCCAGTAAAAGGGGCGAGGGGTCTTTTTTATGACCTCTCGGAATACGTCCCTTGCCGTAATACGGTAAGCTTTGTTTTTACTACTGGCTGCGATGAGTTCTTCAGGGAAGAATTCAATTTCTGCCGTGACGCAGAGTCGGTCCCTATCGCCCCGCGGCTCATTACCATAGATATGGAGAGCGGCGCAATAGTGCGGGAAAGCACCTTACCTTCCCTTTCCGCTTACGGGTTGACTCTCAGGAGTAATATGACAGAAACAGATAACCTCCTTGTTTACTGCATTAACGCTAAATCATTAATAACGGAAAAGAAAAAGCAATGAAACTGGCTGAGTTCAAGTTCAGATATATTTGCCTTGCCGCAGCGGTTATCTTATGCGTATGCGCATTAAGCGGTTCCGTATTCTGCCAGGACGCATCCGCAGATAAGACGCCTAACATAGTGATCATGACCATGCTTGGCGTAAGAAATTGCGATAGTATAGCTGATCCGACACACCAGTATATCCCTAATCTCTGGCATACATTGTTTAAAGAAGGCACCCTCTATACCGAACTAGTTAACTCAAACAATGAGTTCCATTTTCCGCCTATCTACGCCATATTCACAGGGGTGAATTACCCTTTTTACGGAGGACCGTTAAGGCATCCTTCCATTTTTCAATATGTCAGAAAAAGATACAACCTGCCTCAGTCTAAGGTATGGTCTATAGGGAACTGGTATAACAAGGACTATGCGCTGGAAACAGATGCTTATCCCGAAAAGACCTTTCCCTGTAAATGGAGTGTCCTTGAGCCAAGTATGCCTGAGCAGTTAAAAGGCATATTGACTAAGCAGGAGCTGATATTCTTGGAACGGTTCTCTGAAGTGGTGAAAAGCAGCCCTGAGCATTGGCCTAACTGGGACAGCCTGGGTAAGGCCCAGTACCGCATATTTATAAGGATCATGAAGGAGCTGAAACCAAAGCTGGCGCATTACGTCTTAGGGGACGTCGAGAGCGCTCATTCGGATACCTTCGGCAGGTACGTGCTTGCCCTGAAAGACTGCGATGAAATGATAAACCAAACATGGGAATTCCTGCAGCGTGACCCTTATTACAAAGATAAGACTTATTTCATTGTAGCCATAGACCACGGGAGGAACCTTTATTTCGACGACCATTATGAGGACGCCTATAGCGGTTCAGAGCGGGTCTGGTTTTATATCCGGGGCCCCGGCATCAAAAAAGGAACAGTGATCAAGCGCCCGGTCTATCATGTTGATATATTCGCCACTCTGGCCCATATCATGGATATACAGACGCACCGCACGCAGGGGAGGGTCTTGAGTGATTGTTTTGAATCTGCCCGCCGCTAGGAAGTAGATATTTTGTTGTGTGACAGACGCCTTTTGATATGCTATAATGCGCAAATAAAAAAGAGGAGGGAGCACCCGATATGGAACGCAAGATTACAAAGAAAATCATCCAGGCGCCACATTTTCTAAATGAACCCATTGAATACGGGAAATCTTTTTCCCGCGGCATAAACATTACCCTGGGGGAGACCACGCTGCTTTTTATCTCCGGGACGGCAAGCATAGATAAGTTCGGGAATACATTCCGGCCTGGGGATTTTATTTCCCAGACCAGGAGGACCTTTGAGAATTTGACCGCGCTTCTACGGTCTACCCATGCGACATGGCATGATGTGGCCCAGACCAGGTGTTATTTAAAGAACATAAGACGGGATTATGCTGAATTTAATGTGCTCAGGAACGAATTTTACAGAAAACAGAAGCTACGAATCTTCCCCGCAAGTGTCTGTGTGGAGGCAAATCTTTGCCGTGAAGAGCTTTTGGTGGAAATAGAGGCCATCGCTATCCTGAATGCCGGTAATAAAAGACCGCGTTAACAGATCCTTTGATTTTTTAACCAAAAGATGCGCGATCCTATCGTAAGAAAAGAAAAAATCGTTTTCTCTCTGATACTGGCTTTTACGGTATCGCTTTTTTACTTTTGCTCCGGGATCTCTGCAGGAGAGAGGGAGAAGATATTTTTATCAGACCTCTATGGCTCCGGCCTCATAACCCTGAACAGGTCTCTATCTCAAGGCAATCTCCTGGATTATTTCAAGGTTAGAGAGAAGCTACTTTCGCTGCCTTACGAGGAGCTTTCTGCGCTTAAGGAGCGGGTCAAAGAAAAAGGCTCTCTCCCGGAGCTCGGAAGCCTTATTGAGGCGCTTCTGGATAAGGTCGAGAAAAAGGAGATATATCTTCTGAATGAAGATATATTCATCGATAATACCCCCGTATTAAAAGAATTTCCCTTCTATGAAGGCGCTACACAAGGGCATGAGATCGCGGCATTAAGGCCCTACGCAGAGCACCTGTATTACAATAACTTGAAACTCAGGTACAGGAAGAACAGCTTGCTCAGAGAAACTGATTCGCTGTGGGTGAGCCGCTACGGAGTGCAGAAGAAGAGCCCAGCCAGCCAGCCGCATGCTCGCGGGACCATTGGCTGTACTTTATTTAACCGGATTTCGGGCAGAGCAGCGGTATTATGGTCAAGCGCCCTAACGGAGGATACTTTAAGTGATTATCTTATCAGCTCGCGACAGTGGGTAAAAGAATATGAAGAGGGCCAGCTTTCCCCCATTGTCTATAAAGACACGATAATGATGAGAAACGCATATGGGATATTCTGCACCGACCTTCTAAGCGGTAAGGAGCTCTGGTTTTTTGAATATCCTGATGACCCGGGATCCAGGTTTTGCCAGACATTCAGTAGGCCGCATCTGAATATACACGGCTACTACCTGCTGGCCGCTCAAGATATGCTCTTTACCGAATTAGGAGAAAAATTAGTAGCGCTTAGCCTTAAAGACATTTATTCTCCCCGGCTTCTTTGGGAGCGCGGACTCGGAGAGTATGCATTGTGTACGAAGCCGGTTTATTACAAGGATAGCGTTGTTGTAGGTCTGATCAACGCCAGAGGGGAATTGTGGGTCAGTGCCTTTGGCTGCAAAAATGGGGCGTTGGAATGGAGCACATATATAGGTACTTGTTCTTTTCTTTCCCCTCCCTGCGGCCTCTCCCTGGTAGAGAATGAAAGGCTTTTCCTGGGGACTAATCACGGGATACTCGCATGCCTGCGCCTGAGCGATGGCGCGCCCCTTTGGCTGCTTAAATATAAGCCGAGGAGCTACAGCCTGTTTGATTACTGGCAGGCTCATTTTTCCGAAAAGAACATTATTAAATATGATACACAGTTACTTCTTCTGGAGGAAGGCACCATATACTATAAACCACGCGAGTCGCAATACCTCTATATACTGGATCAGGATAGAGGAGAGGTAAAAGATGCTATACTGATAGACAGCGATAATTATCATATTCTGGGAGTGCGAAACGGAACAGGGATATTCCTTACCCCCGGCAATAATGCTGAAGAAAACGGACAGCTAAGGTTTTTAGAACTTACTTCGGGGAAGGAGCTGTGCAAAGAGGATATATACGGGGGCGCTCTGAAAGGTGTATTTTTCCAGAAGAGCGGAGAAATATTATTCAAGGTCGGAGCCGCGCTCCATCTTATTAAAGTGGGCGCGGATAAAATCGAAAATACTCAATTTATTCTCCCCTCGGCAGAGAGCTGGCTGTTGGATTCCGGAGAGCGCCTGGTCTTTACCGCAGAGGCCGGGATACTCTCCTGCTTTGATATATCCGGAGATAAGTATACTAGTGGGTATACGGATTCTTATCGAAAGGAATTCATCTCGGGTTCGGAGAGAATAATAGATGACTTCAAAAAAGCGCTTAAGCTAAAACCGGATAGCTTCGATGCGCTGGCCTTAAGGAGAAAGCTGGTATCGGATATCAGTTTGCGCGGAGCACCTTCGCGGTTGGGAGGGATACTGCCGGTCATTGTCGATAACCTAGGGAGATTAAACGACCCGCGCTGGAGAGAGTTCACGGCTGTGTTGTCTAAGTCATATGGCGAGGAGGTAATCACTTACAGAGATATTGAGATCAAATTCAAGAATTTTCTTTCAGAGACAGGTCTTATAGACTTTCTTCCAACAGCTAAGAAAAGCTTTAAGCAAATAAGCGCCAAGGGCACAGCTTACCGCCGTAAAGATATCAAGGTTGTAGCCGACAGAATCCGCCCGGTCCACATAAAGACTGTAGGCGTTCAGGGCCTGCCGGATTTTTTCCTGCTTTTGAATCATGACCAGCTTTTGTGCGTAGATGAGACGGGGATGATTCTTTGGTCCAGAAAGTTGTTTTACCGGCCATACCCGGCGGTAAACCGTTATATGGAATATAATGAGGATAAGAATACCGGCCGCATGTATGCGGACGATATCAAGGCCTACCTTTACGGGGATACCCTGATCATTAACGACCGCGTAAATATCGTAGCCGTAGGCGCGAGGGACGGAAAGTATCTCTGGAGCATGACAAACAGGGGGGAGGCTTTTGAGAGGGCGAGGGAATTCCCACCACAAAAGATGGATACACTCTACAATAAATACGGATTAGATAGGGAGTTTATAAAGAACATTATGTTTTATTGCGAGTTTACCGGAGGCAGCGTTATTGTCGTGCATGGCAATAAAGTCTATTCCATAAATCCTCTTACCGGTTATTGTCGGTATTACCGTGAACTGGATATGGAGGCAGCAGTGGAGGTGGAGGTTTCAGAAGAGAGAGTATACTTAGTGTCGTACCGCCTGAACAGGCTAGAAGTATTTGATCCGCAGCTGCAACTGCTTTATGATGTCCCGCTGGATTTTATCAAAGAGAAAGAGACCCCGGCAGAGTTGTTGTTTGTCGGAGACAGGGTCCTGCTGTACACAGGCCCCGGGCTCTATGCGCTTGATAGAGAAAACGGCAGACTCAAAGGCGCTATAAATCTAGCAGGTACCGGGCCGCATAAGGTAGAGACCTTTGGGGATTCGGTACTAGTGATCTGGCCTTTCAAAAAGATAAGTTCTTACCGCCTTCAGGCAGATGGATTGAAAGCCGCTTGGGAATTTGAAGTAGCGTCAGCTGAGCCGGATATAACATGGAAATACTGGGAGAGGCAAACGTGCTATTATTTTATCATCGGCAGGCGCATCTTTTTTCCTTTCAGGAGAGAGGGTGAATTTTTCTTCGCGTGCATAGACCTGGATACTGGCAGGAAGATATGGGAGAGTGATATGCAGGGGGTGAGAGGATTTTTTTATAACCTGTCTGATGCCGGGGTATATAAGGGGGAAGCCAATTTTATTATGACTACCGGAGGAGAAGAGATATCGCTAGAGGAATTCGGTTATTATCCCTCCGTAAACCTGGCCTCCATATTTGTTACTTCTAAAATATGCTCTCTGGACCTCTCTAGCGGAGCAGTGGTAAGGAAAAGAAAGTTTCCATCGCTGTGCACTGACAGGTGGTCAGAGAAGAGCGATCTAGTCGAGACGGACGGCTCATTTGTTTATATTATAGACGGAAAATCATTAGTCGTGGAGGGTAAGAAGCCATGAAGCATCCCGGCTCAAGGTTCATACTGGCGTTTCTGGCTTTTATTTCTGTCTTTCTTTATGCCTCCTCAAGCGACTTCTACGCTCAGGAGCTCTCCGGAGATAAGCTCCCCAACATTATCATTCTTACATTTAGCGGAGTAAGGAACAGCGAGGCTCTCGATGACCCCACTCACCAGTATATCCCCAATCTTTGGGGCAAGATATTTAAAGAAGGAGTGTTGTATACAAACGTCGTAGCCCTGAACAACCAATTCCATATGCCTGTCCTACATGCGATAAATACCGGCATGACCGCTCCTTTTTATGCCTACCCTGTAAGGAAGCCTTCCATATTCCAATATGTGAGTAAAAAATACAGGCTGCCTAATACCAAAATATGTTCCTTAGGAAGCTGGTATAACCAGGATTACGCGCTTATTACGGATGATTACCCGCAGGATACCTATCCTTGTGCGTTAAGTTTCATGGATTTCGATATGTCCCCACAGCTTAAGGAGATATTAACGGAGCAGGAATCTTTTTTCTGGAGGGGGTACCCAGGGCTTGTGGAAAAGAACCCGGAGAGATGGCCTAACTGGGATAGTTTGGGTGATGTGCAGTATGAGGTGTTCAGAAGGATCCTGCGCTACTTTAAGCCAAAGCTCGTTCATTATATCTTGAACGATGTGGAAAGCGCTCATGCGGACAGCTTCGCGCGGTATGTGCTTGCCCTGAAGAAGTGTGATGAAAGAATTTCGCAGATAAAGGAGTTCATAGACAGCGATCCATATTACAAGAAAAATACATACCTGATCATTAACGTAGACCATGGGAGGAACCTCTACTATATGGATCACTTTGAGAATTGCTACGCTAACCCGGGAAAGGTCTGGATGTACATTTACGGCCCCCGTATTAAGAAGGGAGTCGTAATAAAACGGCCAGTCTACCATACAGACATATTCGCTACTGTTGCGTATCTGATGGATGTAGAGACCCATGCAAACGACGGTAAGGTTCTGAAAGACGCCTTCCGCGAAAATTAGAGATATGCGGATCAATCCCATAGTCCCTGGTCTTGGGCCGTAAAAATAAAATATTTGACAAGAACGCGTAATAGTTATATTATAGGTGGACATTTTTGTTCAGAGAGGAGTTTTAGCTAAATGAAGGAGATACGTATACATGCCCGCGCAGGCCAAGGCGCGATTAC
>JBAXNZ010000024.1:0-9649 GCA_037133515.1 bacterium | reverse complement strand
GATAGCAGAGGCAAACAGAAAACTGGGCGAACTAACCGCCAGATATAGCGAAGCAGTCAGCAAAAATAAACTTTTTGAACAGAAGACCGCTGATATGCCTAAGAAATTCGCCGAAGTGGCCCGGCAGAATAAATCTCTTATCAAAGAGACGGCTAATATGCACTATAATTTAGGGGTATTTTATACTAAAAACAAGGAATATTCCCGGGCAGCTGCGGAATTGGAAAAGGCTATAGAATTAACCCCGGATGATGCCTATGCGCATTTCAATCTAGGCTATATTTATGCCGAGTATATGATAAATCGCAACAAGGCCATAGAGCACTTTAAGCATTATTTGAGGCTGGCCAAGAAAGAAGATAAGGACGTTGACTGGGTTAAGAAATATATCCTTACCTGGCAGGCTTATGAGGGCAAGGAAAACATACAGTAAATATATTTAGGAAAAAAAGGAGGGGGAGATGAAGAGAGCGATTCTACTAATTGCGGGGTTAGGGGTTTTTCTGGCGCTGACATTCTCTAATACCAGCCTTTCCCTGGCGCAGGAGAAGGATCCGGCAGCAGCGCGTAAGCTGGCAGAGGAGAGAGCGAGAGTTACTTTGGGTGTGAAGGAATGGAATATAGAGGCTAAAAGTACAGACTCGGCAAGTAAAGCCAAACCCTGGTCTGATATGCTTAACCTGGCTGACGGGAAACTCAGTTCAAAGTATATGACAGAGAAAGGATTTACCTCTTCCAATATTACGGTTACCGTCAATGAAGGTGTAATCGTCTGGGAGACTATGCAAAGAAGCAGTAAGGGTGAGATTGCATTCTGGAGAGGGGAGCTGGCAGGTCCTACTATGAACGGAGTGGTCAGTATAAAACCGGAGAAGGGCGAGACTGAAGAATTTTCTTTTGTAAGTATTGTGCCGCCTCCTCCTAAGCCCGAAGCCCCTGCAAAGGCTGTTGAGCCAACAAAGACAAAGGTTACTGAGCCGGCTAAAAAGGATAAGAAGTAATGGGTAGATCCCAAATAAGGTGGAATATTGGGTTATTGGCGCTTTTATTTTTGTTCTGCGCCGGCCTATTTAACCCCTCTTACGCGCAAGAGGGGCAAAAACAGGCCTTTGCCGGAGAGCTCTTTGGCAACCCCGTGCCTTTAGGCAATTATTACTTTGTTAAAAGCGCGATTATGGTCTTTGGTAACAGATGGGGGGCTAACCCTAAGACGCCCGAAGAAATTGAGGATTGCGTCTGGAATGACCTGTTACTATCTTTTCAGGCCTTTCAGATGAATGTGGTAGTAGGCGATGATGAGGTGGAGCAGGAGATCACCAAGATGCTGGATAACGAGAAGGCAGGTTTTAGCTGGAAGAAAGACAATACTGCTTATGCTAATTGGGTTAAAACCAAGACCGGAGAAACTACCGAGCTTTTTGAAAATCAGATCAAACACCTGATACAGCTTCAGAAATTACGCAAGCAGGTAATGGATGGCTTAAGCCCCGAGGTCTCAGAGCAGGAGGCGCACCAGGAGTTCTTAAACGAACAGAATAACCTAAGTTTAGAATTAATCGAGTTTGAGAAACTTAAAGACGCCGAAGAATTTTATAAGAAAGCGAAGAGCGACCCAAAATTCTGGGAGAATGAAAAGTCTATGCGCCCCAAGGACTTTAAGCTTCCCGGCTTTGTGACTTTAGAGTTCCTTATTGATATCTGGAAGATACCTAAGGATGCGGCCTTTGATATGATGACTAAGAAGATCGGCGATATCTATGCAGCCAGGCCGATTTATAAAGGTTTCGGGGTCTTTAAGATCCTGGAGCAGAAGCCTGCTAAAGAAGCTGACTACCCTGCTCAAAAGAATTCCTATTATGAGCAGATACGCAGCCGTAAAAAATATGCTGAATTTGACGAGTGGTTAAGAGACCTAAAACAAAAAGCAAATATTAAGATTTATAAAATTAATCAGTAGATGAAGAGACTGGCTTTTTTCATCCTGTTCTTTATATTTATTACAGCGCAAGCCTCTTTTGCTAAAGCGCCTAAAAAAATAGATACGCAGCCAACTGTAGTAGCTCCGGTGGTTACTCTACCTAGCCCAGCAGAGGTTGAGTCAATGGCCAGGGAGACGCTTAATAAAAAAGAGTGGCAGATCTATGTCACTCTTATTGGTAATTCCAGGGCTAAGCCGCACAGCGATACCCTGACTTTTTACGGTAGTAAGGTCTCTTCCAAGCGCTTTACTGCTAAAGGCTATGTTGAGTCTAATTATACCATACGCACCCAGCCGGATGGTACGCCTACCTGGGAGACTACGCAGAAGAACGAGAAAGAGGAGATAGTCTTCTGGAAGGGGGAGTTGCGGGGGGAGGAGATGATGGGGGTTTTTAGCTATCAGCCCAAAAAGGGCCCAAATGAGGATTTTTCCTTTACTACCCTGGCTCCTACAATAAACTTGAAAAAGCCTTAAAATATGCTATACTTTAGTAAGAATAACTATAAATTTAGAAGCGTAAAGAGCAAACTTCGAGCAATCGAAGGACGCAAAGCCATGCATCCAGGAAGCGGAATGGCAGGCTGCCGATTAATTTAAGAGACATCCCAGAGAAAACAGCCTGGGATTTTTTTTTATATTTTAACAAAGTGCCAGGCACAAAGACGGATTAAGACGATAAAAAACAAGGAAAAGGCAGAAGGTGCCAGGCACTAAATAAAAAAATGCCGCGTTTACCGCGTATTTATATAGAAAACAGCCTTTATTATATTACTTCCCGGGGTAATCAGGCGGAGAGTATTTTCCGGGATAAAGAGGATTATATGATGTATTTAGAATTGCTCAAAAAATATAAAGAGCAGCACAGCTTCAGGCTCTTTGCCTTTACGCTGATGCCCCAGCAGCTCAACCTCCTGCTTGAGGTCGAGGAGGGGAGTACCATCTCTGCGATTATGCATGATGTTACCTCCAATTACACCAAGTATTTCAATAACCGCTACCAGAGGCAGGGCCACCTCTTTCAGGCCAGGTTCAAATCCGCTATCATTGAAAAGGGGCCTTATTTACTAAGTACCATTTCTTATATGCACCTGCTTCCAATGCAGTTTGGATTAAGCAAGAACCCTGAGTCTTATGCCTATACCAGCCTTGCATATTATCTGGATAAACCTGCAGCAGAAACCGCAAACAGTTTTTCTCTGATTAATCTTTTGGATTTAAAAGAGGAGACTCAGGAAGTAGCTGCTGCGCTTTCCCGCATTGCCCCGGATAAAAAAGGCTATGCTGATTTCTTTGCTAATCTGCCGCAGGCTGAAATGCAGGAGCTTGCCCATAGATTACGCAGGGGCGGGGTAGTAGGCTCAACGCAGTTCTTAGAAAAGGTAGAAGAGATCTTAAATAACAGGGCTGCTACCCAGGAGCAGGAAGCAGAGCAGTTAGGCGAAGCAGAGAAAAAAGCCCCTAGTTTAAAGCCACTGGTGTCCCTTGTCAGCGTAGCCTTACTTTTTGGGGTAGCCGCAGGGATTTTATACATACAAAAGACAAATATATTCAAAAAGGAAAAAATAGCGCAGCCTCTTGCTCCTGCGCAAAAAGACATTATCAAGGTTGGTGTGCCTCAAGATAAGGAAGGGCTTATTCTTACTGACCTTAACGGCACAGAGTGGAGCATCCTTTTAAAATCAGAATCTGGGAATACCCCGGCACAAAACTACTACGATAAACTTGAGTTTAATAATGGCCAGGTTTCTTCTAAGATTATGTCAGAGAAAGGGTTTAGCCCCTCTAATTATATGCTTAAGGTAAAAGATGACGGGACTTTTAGTTGGGAGACTATGCAGCGTAATAGCTCTGGTGAGATATCTTTCTGGCGGGGCGAGACTGACACAAGTGGCAAGATGAACGGTGTGTTCAGCCGTAAGTCGCAGGGCTCAGAGGCGCAGGATTTTTCTTTTTCCAGCATCCAGTATATATATAGGAGATAAGATTATGAAGAAGTATATGATAGGGGTAGTATTTTTAATCATAGGATTATTCGCGACAGCTGAGCCCTTATTAGCGCAGGAGATAAAAACCAAGAGGCAGGTTGTCTCCAAAGAGGTGGTGGGGACTGTCAGTGGTATAAGTGGTAATTTTGTAGCGGTGGTTTATGGAAGAGACCCCAGGAGCGGGATACTGACTGAGATGGCTTTTAATATAGGTAAAGATGTAACCATAAAGAATAAAAAGAGCCTCAAAGAGATAAATCCTGAAGATACCATAAAGGTCTTCTATGATGAGATAACCGAGATAAGCGAGGATGGCCGCAGGAGCCTGAAGCGGGTAGTAAAAGAAGTAGTTTTTTTAAGGGCTGCGGATAAGAAGCCTGAGCCTCAAGCAGAGCCAGAAGTTCCAGTTGGAGAGTAATGTTATATTAGGAGAGGCTGGATTGATGGACGGTCTAGTTAAGTTTAACAAAAAGAGAAAGATAACCCGTTGGGCAGTCCTTTTAGGCCTGCTCTTTGCCGGAGTCTTTTTACTTGCTTCAACTGTCCAGGCTGTGCAGATAAAGCGCATCCAGAAAGGCGATATTTACCTGGACGTGGATGACATGAGCGCCACCGCCTCCATTCTTCCGGTAGACCAATCAAAGACCCTCATCCTTATTTATCCAAACACAGGGGTCAATAACATCGACCTTATTTATAATAACCTTTATACCGTGCTCTTTGAGTCAGACAGCTCTATCGTTATCTCTCGTGACTTTGCTACTTCAGTAGATGTTACAATTACATATTATGTCATTGAGTTTACCGACGGGGTAAATGTCCAGCGCGGGATCAGTTCATTTATATACGGCGTTTATCAAAACCCGGATTACCGCATAAAAGACGTGGCCCTGCCGGTCTCAGTTGACCCGGCTAAATCTTTTGCAGTAGTCAACTGCAGGAGCTACCTTGCTTCCAGCACAGTTGATGAGCAGACGCTAGTTACAGGTACGGTTATCGGCGCAAACACCCTGCGCCTTGAGAGAAACTCTTCCTATGACTCTAACAGAGTATTAAATATGGTCTGGCAGGTAGTGGAGTTCCAGACCGATGCCGAAGTCCGCTCAGGCGAAACCTGGTTGGACGTGAACAGCCTTACTAACACCACTGCCATAAGTCCCCCTATACCGGCAGGTAAATTGAATCAGACAATGCTGCTTTATTCCGTGCGCGGCAATCAAACTATAAACGGCATTGAAGGTTATTATCGCGTAAACGGGACCATCAAAGATGAGGGGAATGTGACTTTCTCCCGCGGATATGCCTCTGCTACCGCAAATACCGCAGCCCAGGTACACTGGGATGCCATATACCTGAATGACTCCAGCTCTTATGTCCAGTACAATAGAACTACTATGGCCTCCGGCACGGCATTCTCAAAGTTGGATGCCCCTTCCTCTTTTGACGCTGACCGCTCGATGTTCACCGTGGGCGTAGGAGGGGTTGCCAGCAGCGCCACTACCTGGGAAGACCAGAGCCAGGTTGTTCCCGGAGGAGAGATATTCAAGGGCGTGGTCCATGACCCGTCTACTAAGACTGTCTGGACTACGGGTTATTCCACGGGCATGGTCTATAAATTCAATGCCACAACCGGCGCTTATATAGGGAATTATACAGTCGGCACACGGCCCATCGCTATTTGTTATGATCCTGCAAACCAGGATATCTGGGTGGCAAATTATGACTCCAACAATGTTACCCGCCTGAATGCCGCAAACGGCGCGTTTGTGGCAGCCTATACAGTCGGGACCCAGCCGATAGATATCGTCTATGACAATACTACCAATTCTGTCTGGACAGTCAACTATGGCGTTGCCAATGTTTCAAGGATCAATACCACAACCGGTGTTATCGCCGGCTTTGCTTCCCGTGCTACCCAGGCTACCTCCATCTGTTATGACCCTGTACTGGCAAGGATGTGGCTTGCTTACTGGGCTAACGACAGGATAAGCTATTTTACCTGCGCTGCCGGGGCCAGGACCGATGTGGACGTAGGAGCCACCAACCAGTTTTACAGCAGGGTCCGTTATGGGCTCACAAGCACTACTTCGCTTGGTTATAATACGGTATGGTATGCGTCTTTAAGGTACAACTATCTCTTAAGAGTGCGTGCCGACGCTACCGCAACGCGCGTGACTTATTATCCTGACTTAGCCCCTCAAGGCCTGACCTGGGATAACTCTACAAAGTCCATGTGGATCGCCAATTACGCCTCTAATAAAATAAATAAGATGAATTCCACGAACGGCGTAGTAGAAGGGACATATGGCACCCTTTCAAACCCCTACGATATCGTATTCGATGATACCAATACCAAGGTCTGGGTAGCTGCCTCCAATGCCCGTTCTTTGCAGAAATTCAATCCCGTTACCGGAGCAGTGGAGGGCAACTATTCCCTTCCTTATGAAAGCGCCATTTATCTGGCGCGCAACAATAATAACCTGACTATTTCTACTGACTGGCAGATCGCGGAATTTGCTCCCCTTACCATAAAAACTCCTAACGGCGGACAGCTCTGGCGCATAGGCGAGGCCAGGCAGATAAACTGGACTTATGCTGACTCCAATGCCGAAGATTCTGCGAGTATCCGGCTTTCCATGGCGGATAGCGCTAGCCTTTCCAGTTACACCCTTCCTGTAAACACCACGGCTGTTAAAGTCAATGACAATACTACTACCGACGGGACCAATATCGCCTATTACAACTGGAGTATACCGCGCAGTATCTCAAGCACCAATATTATCGGTAAGACCCTGCGCCTGGCAGTGGTGGATAATGACTTAAGCGTAAGAAATTTTGATGTCTCAAGCGCGCCTTTTACTATCCTACCGGTAATCAGTATCACTGATCCGGCTCCTAATACTATTTGGACTATCGGTAGCTCAACTAACTATATCAACTGGACCAAGAACGGGGATATGGTACCTACTCTGGGCAACTTTACCATTAAGATGAGCGATGCCGGAGGCTCGTATAGTATCGTTTTGGCAGATAATATCAACCAGAGCGCGGCGAACTGCGGCTCGGATGACTCCTGTTCTTATAACTGGAATGCCTGGAACTCTACTATGAACGCCTCTGCCTATAACAGGACCATGCAGGTAAGCTGGGCCTATGATCCGACCAATGTCGTGGCTACCTCGGGTAATTTCTCAGTTAAGGTCGGACTTGCGCTTACCTATCCTAATGGCAATGAAATTTTAAACTCTATGAGTAATACCTCGATTAACTGGACCAGGAGCGGCAGTTGGCCGGGAGATTTGGTTAATATCACCTATTCACTTGCCGGAGGCCCTGATCAGGTTATTGCCAATAATGCGAATAGCAATTGCAACAGTTGTAATTATACCTGGTACGTCAATGAAAGCGCCATCAGCGATTATGTGAAGGTTAAGGTAACCAGTGTGGATGTTGATACATTGAAGGTCTCCGACGATTCCAATGCTACCTTCAAGATCCTTCCTTATATACACGTCGATTATCCTAATACTAATGCCACGGTCTGGTTTGTAGGCACAGAGTATCCTATTAACTGGACGCTTACCGGGAGTATGAATAAAGTGCATATCTGGTATTCCAAGTATGTTGATGGGAACTGGACTCTTTGGAACCAGAGCAGGATTACTCCGGCAGACGGAGTTAGTGCTTCTAGCGGCGGATACCCCTGGAATGTCACTCCCGGGGCAGTAAGTGCCTACCAGGGCTTTAAGGTGCGCGTAGCCCAGTATATGGGTGATGCTGTAACAGTAGGCTCGCCTTATGATGATTCAGACCAAGCTTTCACTGTTAAGGGTACGGTAAATGTCCAGCGGCCCGGAGATAATATTGAGAACTTCAAGGTAGGGGCAAATGAGCTGATTAACTGGACTGTCGCAGGCCTGACTAACGCAGACCTGGTGAAGATCAAGTTCGCCCGCTACGGAGATTTTAATTCAAGCTCTGTTCTTACCTCAGCAGAGAACGCTACCAACGGGACCTGGTTGTGGTCCAATATACCCGACTCTACCACTGTTACCAATACAGCCAAGATCCGCGTAGAGCTTGCCAGCGACTCTAGCGTTGGCGGAGAATCCATTAGTGGTTTTTATATTAAGCCGATCCTCTATTTAATAACTCCTAATGGAGGCGAGACTGTTTATATCGGAGGGAACCTTACTATCAACTGGACCTCTTCCGGTACCGTAGGTAATGTCTACTTAAACTATACTACTGATGATAATAATTATACCTATAGCGTAGAGGGCCGCACCTTTGCGCCTGGAGAGTCTCCTTATAACTGGACAGTCCCTGCAGGGGCAGGGCTAGGTAGCCAGGTTAAGTTTAAGGTAATGAAAGTAGGGGAAGAGAGTATCTTCGATACCTCTAACGAAACCCTCATTATCAGGGGCATCTTAAATATTACTCAGCCCGACGGAGATGAGGTCTGGGAGGTAAATACTACCAAACTGATTAAATGGAACCGCCTAGGCACAGCTATGGGGAATATCCAGCTTAGATACACTACAGATAACGGCACCACTGATGACTATACGCACTTAATCGGTAATTATAGTTCAGGCGCAGGGGCTAGCGGCGTAGAATGGGATGTGCCTAATGTTATGGCTGCTAATCCGGGCCAGGTCTATAACCAGATCAGGCTCAAGATCCTCTCCCTGGATGACCCCGCAGGCACATATGATACCTCAAATAAGACATTCTCGATCATACCGCGCTTCTTTGTAACCGCACCGCTTCAAGATGAGACCTACGCGGTTAATGATACCTTACGTATCAAATGGATGACCTACGGTAATGTAAGTACCATCAACCTGGATTATTCTAATGATACCGGCTTAAGTTGGGTATCTATTAAGGCCTCGCAGGCTAATGGCGGTAGCGGAAGCGAAACTACTTATGACTGGCCGGTTGCTGATATCATCGGTAACCTTACCCAGGTGCGTGTAATAAGCTCGCTTGACTCCCGCGCAAATGACTCAAGCCCTACATTTAAAGTTAAGGGAAACGTCAGCTTTGATTATCCGCTAGGTGGTGAGACGGTAAATGTGGATGCGCCCTTTACCATCCGCTGGAAGCCCTATGGAAGCATAGGGAACGTTACTATCAAATACTCCTATAATGAAGGCGCTACCTTCCCCATCAATGTCAATTCAACCGGTGACCCGATTAATGCCAGTGACAGGGCTTTTGCCTGGGCTGTCCCGGACCATATTGATACCAATAAGAGCAAATTCAATATTACCAGCGAGAAATATCCTGATGTATTCAAGGTCTCCGAGGCCTTCTCTATAAAAGGAGCTATAAATGTCACTAGTCCGAGTTCAGGTAATACCTTTTATATAGGGGGTGCAGCCTGTCCTATTCAGTGGACTCCGCACGGAAGTATCGGCCAGGTAAGCATATATTATGATGCAGATCGATCCTCCATGGGCACTCCTGCCCCAGTAGAGGTCGGAAAAGAGTACGATGTCAATATTGAGGACATTGCCCGGGAAGGCGACGGCATTGCCCGAGTGGAAGGTTTTGTAATTTTCGTGGCCGATACCAAGGTAGGCGACGCTGTCAAGATCCAGATCGATAAGGTAATGAGACGTTTTGCCATTGGTCATAAAGTTTGAATCTACTGGATTCATGCCAATAATCTCAT
>JBAXNZ010000023.1:0-9701 GCA_037133515.1 bacterium | reverse complement strand
TCTTTTTTAATGCCGATGATATCAAAAACCCTCTCCTGTAATTGTTGGCTGTGAATCCTGATTGAGCCTGAGCCCAGCTCTATGCCATTAAGGACTAAATCATAGCAGCGGCCCTTTACTTTACCCGGCTCCTTCTCTAACCTGTCTAGGTCTTCCGGCTTGGGGGCTGTAAAAGGATGATGTTCGCTTACCCAGCGCTTCTCTTGGGCATCGTATTTAAAGAGCGGGAAATCATACACCCAGACAAAGGCAAAATCTCCCCCCAGTTCTTTTCTTAAATCCGGCTTATCTGTGGAATGATTCTTTTGCGCCTCTTCAAAGGTCATGCGCCCAAAAGGGATTTTTATTTCTAGACCTTTTAGCTCTTTAAATATAATTTGCATAAGACGCTCTAGCAGCGAAAAAATATCTTCTTCATCTAAAAAAGACATCTCCAGGTCAAGCTGCGTAAATTCAGGCTGGCGGTCTGCACGCAGGTCTTCATCACGGAAACACTTGGCAATCTGATAGTACCTCTCGATACCGGCGACCATTAGTATCTGCTTAAAAAGCTGCGGTGACTGCGGAAGGGCATAAAACTCGCCCGGATTAAGCCTTGAAGGCACAAGGTAGTCGCGGGCGCCCTCAGGAGTGGACTTGGTAAGGATAGGGGTCTCTGATTCAATAAACCCTTCTTTATCCATAAAACCACGTATAATCTTATAGAGGTTACTCCTCAGGACAAAATTATTAAAAACCTTCTTTCTTCTTAAGTCAAGATACCGGTATTTAAGCCGCAACTCTTCCGTGATATCCAGGTCATCCTCTATCTCAAAAGGCGGGGTAAGACTGGGGTTTAAAATTTCAAGCTCACCAACTAAAAGCTCTATCTCGCCGGTGGGTAATTTCTGATTGACGGTATTACCGGGACGCCTATTAACTTTTCCGCTAACGCGGATGACAAACTCATTTCTCAACTCCTGGGCCTTGATATAAGCCTCTCCCGACTCCTTAGGTATAAAAACGATCTGCGTTATGCCGGATCTGTCGCGGATATCAATAAAAATAAGTTTGCCGTGGTCGCGCCTCGTAGCTACCCAACCGCAAAGCACAACCTCCTTGTCTACATCATTAGCACTAAGCTGTCCGCAGGTGTGAGTTCTAAGCATTTATTTAGGTGCCCTCTTTTAGTTCTTTTACCAGGTCCTCTAATCTAACTTCTTTTTGTTCGCCGGACCTCATATCTTTTAAAGTCACTACCTTCTTTTTAAGTTCGTCTTCTCCGAGGATTAAGACCCTCCTGGCGCCTGAGTCATTGGCTAGCCGCATAGCGCCCTTAAGGGATTTATTTTCATAATCGGTGTCGCAGGCTAAACCCTCTTTGCGCAATTGGCTCAAAAGCAGCAGGGCCTCTTTCTTTGCCTCTTCTCCAAGGCTAACGATAAAGACGAGCTCTTTAGTTAGCGCCTCAGCAGGCGCATCCAAAACCAATATAAGCCTCTCCATACCGAAAGCAAACCCCATTGCTGAAAACCCAGGGCCACCGAGCTCCCTTACCAAATTGTCATATCTGCCGCCAGCGCCTATGGCATCCTGAGCGCCCAGGCCAGGATGAGTTATCTCAAAGACTGTACGGGTATAATAATCCAGGCCGCGCACAATGTAAGGATTAACCTCATAATCGAGCCTTAATGCATCCAGGCCCTTGCGCACCCTTTCAAAATGATTTTTACATTCCGGGCAGAGTTGCTTATCGCCAATATCCAGTGTCCGTATTATTTCGCGACAGGGCTCATTCTTGCAGTCCAGGATCCTAAGAACATTATCCTTAAACCTGCCCCGGCAATCATCGCAGAGTTTATTTACTTTTAGCTTTAGCTGTTGGCGCAAAAGATCCACGAATTTCTTTTTATCCTCCAAACAACCCAGGCTGTTAATCTGAAGCTGGTATCCCTTTATAGAGAATGATTTAAGCAGGTTATCCGAGAGCGCGATGATTTCTATATCCACCTCTGGCTCACCCGATCCAATAACCTCGCAACCTATATGATGAAATTGCCGCAGTCTCCCTTTTTGCGGACGCTCAGCGCGAAACATGGGCCCGATATAATAAAGTTTTATAAAGCCGGATGTCTTATCCAGGCTGTTCTCTATATATGCGCGCACAACCGAAGCAGTCCCTTCTGGCCTAAGGCAGTAGGCATCGCGCTCCTTTTTTATAAGGAACATCTGCTTGCGCACTATCTCGGTAGATTCGCCCAGAGAGCGGTTAAATAAAGATTCTTCCTCAATAAGGGGCGTCCTGATCTCCTGATAATTATAGAGAGAGAAAACCTGACGGGCTATCTTTTCTAATTTTTGCCACTGGGATGCTTCCTGCGGCAGGATATCTTTTGTTCCGGAGACCCTCTTAAACATATAATCTTAACATGCAGTGTTTTAGTAGTCAGCCTAGGCTAAAATTATGCCCACATGCTAACTACTTTTTAATAACTCCTACCTTAACTATTTTTTGGTTTTACGGCTGTTTTACTTGAGCCTACTCTTCATCTCTAAGCCTGGCTTAAAGACTGCTACTTTTCTAGGCGGGACAGGAACCACTTGACCAGTGCGAGGGTTTCTTCCGGTACGACTCTTTCTCTGCTTTACCTTGAAGATACCGAAATTACGCAACTCTATCTTCTCTCCTCTAACCAAGGCCTCGGTAATGCAATCAAGGGTTTTTTGCACCACCCTTTTTACGTCTATTTGTTTCAAGTTAGTCTCGTCAGATACCTTGAGGATAATATCTTTCTTTGTCATTCTTCACTCCTCTCTTTTACGCCCTAACTCTAATACCAGCAAAAAGTTACATTAAAAAATAATATAGCACACAAAGACAGAGCGGTCAAGGAATATTTATAGGGACGGTTCTGAACGAACCGGAGAAGTGTCCCCAGGGGTGTCCCCTAGGGACACTTTTAACCGTGCCTCAGAACCGTCCCTAAACTAAATTACCAGTGTCAACCTTTCCTCTCCCAGCAGGTTTTCTATATCCTGGATCAACTTTTCGGAAGGAGATACAAAAAGGCCTTCGCCTACCACCAGCTGAGTCTTAGGCTTGGCAGGCGTGCTAAAGTGCAAGTAAACAGGGATGTTGCCGCGCGAACCAGCCAATATCTCCTTTAGGCTCGCAAAGATATTCTCCTGCATGCCGGAAAGATTTATATTTAAGGAAGCGATTAATTTATAGATTTCTTCGATCGGGAATAAGTCATTAGCGATAATCTTGGGGGTATCTTCTCTTAGGTTTAGCCTGCCGCTTACCATGACTATGGTATTTGGCTGGATATAAACTGATACCTTTTGGAATGCCTGAGGAAAAATCAGCACTTCGACTACCCCTTCTAAATCCTCCAATTTCAAGATAGCCATCTTCTCCTGTTTTACCCTGGTCACCGTCTGCTTGATCTTAGAAATTAAGCCCACAATCTTTACCTCTTCGCCGTCGTTATGCTGGGCCAGGTTTATAGTTGAGGTAGAGGTAAAACGCTTAAGTTGATTAGCATAACGCGCCAAGGGATGGCCGGTAACATAGAAACCGAGCATCTCTTTTTCAAATGCCAATAGCTGCGGCTCAGGCCATTCTTTTACTTGCGGGAGTTCATTTATGCTTTCCTTAAAGCCGCTCTTATCCAAACCCTGATCAAAGAAGGAGAGTTGCCCCTTTGCCTGTTCTTTCTGTTTTCTGGCAGCTGAGCCTAAAACGGTCTCTAAGCCGGAAACCATCTGCGCGCGCGCTAACCCGAAAGAATCCAGGGCGCCGCATTTTATCAGGCTCTCTAAGACTTTTTTGTTCACCAGGCGCAGGTCTATCCTGCGGCAGATATCCTCTAATGAGCTAAACCTAGCATCGCCCCTGGCTTCTAACACTGACTCGATAGCTCCCCTGCCTACATTTTTTACCGCAAGAAGCCCAAACCTAATAGTATTCTCATCTACCACCTCAAACAAGGCATTACTTTCATTGATGTCAGGCGGTAATATCTTAATGCCCATATGGTTAGATTCATTGATATACTCTACTATCTTATCCGTATTATCGCGCTCCGAAGTCAGGAGGGCGGTCATAAATTCCACGGGAAAGTTTGCTTTAAGATAAGCGGTACGGTAAGAGATAAGCGCATAGGCTGCGCTATGGGATTTATTGAAGCCATAGCCGCCGAAATGTTCGATAAGGTCAAAGACCTTACTCGCTATCGATTCACTCATTTCATTCTTGATACAGCCTATGATGAAATTCTTGCGTTGCTGCTCCATGACCTCCGGGTTCTTCTTGCTCATTGCCCTGCGTAACAGGTCTGCCTGGCTAAGACTAAAGCCCGCTACCCGGAAAGCAATCTGCATTATCTGCTCCTGATAGACCATAATCCCGTAGGTTTCCTTTAAGATCGCCTCCAGTTTCTTGTGGTCGTATTTTATAGGAATAAGGTTATGCCTGCGCTTAATAAAATCATCAAGCATCCCTGAGCCGATAGGCCCCGGCCTGTATAATGCAAGGAGCGCGATCAAGTCCTCAAAACGCTCAGGCTCAAGTTTCTTGAGCAAGTCGCGCATACCGGAACTTTCAAGCTGGAAGATCCCAATAGTCTGCGCCGAGGCCAGGAGCTTATAGGTTTTATGGTCATCCAAAGGTATATTATCGATATCTATTAATTTGTCCCGTGTCTCTTTTATAATTTTTAAAGCAGAGTCAATAACGGTCAGGGTCCTTAAGCCCAAAAAGTCTACTTTCAGAAGCCCGATCTTTTCCAAAATAGACATGCTGTAACCGGTAGTGATCTGATCGTCTTGGGTTTTAAATAACGGCATATAATTATCTAGGGGCTTATCCGCGATGACTACCCCGGCCGCATGTATAGAGGCATGGCGGTTAAGCCCTTCCAGGGAAAGAGCGGTACGAATTAACTGAGTTATCTGGGGATCGTTTTTATAAAGATTCTTCAGCTCAGCCTCGCTCTCCAATGCGTCTTTTAAGGTCAGATTCGGGTCAGGTGGTATCATCTTGGCGATGCGGTCAACATCAGCGTAACTAATAGCCATAACCCTGCCCACGTCTCTGATCACTGCGCGCGCCTGCATGGTCCCGAAAGTAATAATCTGCGCCACATTCTCCTGTCCGTATTTTTTGGTTACGTAATCAATAACCTCCTGCCTTCTTTCGTAACAAAAATCAATATCTATATCCGGAAGTCCTATACGTTCCGGATTAAGGAACCTCTCAAAGAGCAGTCCGTATTTAAGCGGATTAATATCCGTTATACCCAGAATGTAACTCACAAGGCTGCCGGCAGCAGAGCCGCGGCCCGGGCCGACCGGGATATGCTTTTCCTTGGCATAATGTACAAAGTCCCAGACGATGAGAAAGTAACTTACAAATCCGGTATCTTTGATTATTTTTAATTCATGCGCGAGGCGCTCTTCTATATTCTTATCTACTACTGGGAATCTCTTCTTTAGTCCATCCTGACAAAGGCCTCCCAGGAACTCTTCTTTTGTTTTACCCTCTGGAGGATCATATCTAGGCAGATGGATTTTTGAAAAATCCAGTTCCAGGTTACATCTAGCAGCCACCTCCAAGGTATTAGCAACTGCCCCAGGGGTATCTTTAAATAACTCTTTCATCTCCTGCGGTGATTTAAAATAGAATTCCTCGGTCTGAAAACGCATTCTATTAGGGTCATCAAGGGTGGTCTGCGTCTGGATGCATAATAGCGCTTCATGACTCTTGGCATGTTCTTTAAGCAAGTAGTGCACGTCATTAGTGGCAACTAGCGGGAGGCCGAGCTCCTTAGATATCCTGATCAGGCCGTCATTTACAATCTTTTGCTCTGGGATAAGGTTCTCCTGTATCTCCAGATAAAAATTATCCTTTCCCAAGATAGAGGATAATTCATCGGCAGCCTTCAGGGCATCGTTAAAACGCCTCTGTTGCAATAATGAGGGGACCTCTCCTTTTAGGCAGGCGCTTAGGCCGATCAAGCCCTCATGATACTGAGAGAGAACCTCTTTATCGATGCGCGGCCGGTAATAAAAACCCTCAAGATAACCGATAGAAACAAGTTTTATCAGATTTTGATAACCGATCTCATCTTTTACCAAAAGTATCAGATGATACGATGCCTCATCTATACCTACGGATGATTTTTCCAGACGGCTGGCTGGCGCAATATATGTCTCGCAACCAATAATGGGCTTTATCCCTGCCTTCTGGGCCTCCAGGTAAAACTCAATAGCCCCAAACATATTCCCATGGTCAGTAATAGCCAGGGAATCCATCTTATATTGTTTAGCTAAAGCGAGCAGGTCGGTTATGCGGCAGGCGCCATCAAGCAGGCTGTACTGCGTGTGCAGATGTAAATGGATGAATTCGGAATGCGGCATTTATACTTTCGCGGACATAAAACCGCGCCATTTATGGCGCGGATGAAGCTTGGCCGCTCAAGTATTTCATTTGAGAGGCCTCGGGCTTTAGCCCGAGGAGCTTCATTTTTTATAGGTTGCATATGCTGTCCTTAAAAGGGCATTATCCCTGCCAACGCTCTTCCAGGAAAGGGTAAAATCTATTCTGTATAAACCATTCTTTTCGTCAATAGCGCCGTAATTGAGATTCCAGGGAAAATTCCTAGCCTTGTTTACAAATTCTCCGCTGCTATCTATGCCTGCGGAGGGGCCGCGCCGCCTAAGCTCATCCTGGGCCTCCCAAATCTTTTCATCTACCAAAGAAGAAACGCGCAAATAATCAACGCAGTATTCAAAGATATTCAAAGAGGTAAAGAACGCCTGGTATAACAGCGTTGCCCCCAATGACAAAACCGCGGCAGTAACCATTACCTCAACCAGGGTGAACCCTTTAATCCCAGTTTTTGACATCATCAGCGCTCTCTGTACCGTCTTTGCCTAAAGAATAAAGGTCGTCATCAGAGCTCCTGTGCTCTCCCGGAGATTTATATTTATACTCCCTCCCCCAGGGGTCTAGAGGCTTTCTTTCTAAATAAGGCCCATTCCAGTTAATGGCTGAGCCTGGTTTACCGAGAAGAGCTCCCAGCCCTTCATCGCTTGAGGGGAAACTGCCATTATCTAATTCATATAGCTTAAGGGCTGTAGCTATATTAGACTGTATATCCGCCCTGGCAGCAGCTACGCGCGCCTGCTCTCCCCTTCCGGTGAGCCGCGGCATGACCATTGCCACAAGCGTTCCGATAATGACCACCACCAGCATCAATTCAATTAAGGTAAAACCACCTAAACTAGCTTTTCTCTTTTGCATCTCCTCCTCCATCATAGATTTGCCAAATACTCTCTCCACTTATTTTCTAACTCTGCGAGGTCGCGTATATGCGTGGGATAAGTCGCTTTAAGCGCTTCTTCCAGCGTCTTTCCGTCACGTAGCTGCCTGCAGAATACCGCAAAATCGCTTGAGCCGTAACGCTCTATTAAAAAACCCACTAATGAAACTGCTTGCAGGTAATATGTATTGACAAGATTATCTCCGCTTAAGAATAAAACTCCGCTATCTCCGCTCTTGGTAAGCGCAGAGCGTATATAGATCCTGTCGTTTCCCGTAACATTCCTGATATCTATTTTCATCATATCTTTAAGCGAAAGTATAGAATCATTATCATACAATTGCCTGGCCATGGCTTTTATATTCTGCCGCTTAGACTTCTCAGACCACTGCGCCACCCCTTCATCAAGCCAAAGAGGGACTTCTCCCTTAAAACCTACAAAATCGCGGAAAACAAGATGCGCTATTTCATGAGGAAGGAGCGATTCCACAAACCCCTGGCCCCAGATGTAACTCTTAATCTGCTTATTAGTATAATCTGCCATACCCTGAGACCATTTTTGCTGGCCTGTTGCCCTTAAATAAGAGGCATGGTCAGGATAGATATAAATTTTAACCCTGCGCTCCCAGGTCCAGAACTCAGAATATCTCGGATAGTCCAAATCTGAGGCGATATTCATGTAATAATTCTCAGCCTTGCCCAAGACATTCTTGGCAAAATTTTCATTATCCGTAAAATAAACCCTGAAATGCTCGCTCCCAAGTTCCCGCAAGCCCTGGGCAAGAGAATTGCTAAAGATGATTAGACTGCAGCATAAAGTGAAGAGGGTAAGTTTTACTATTTTCATCTGGCCATGACATTCATCTCAAATACCGGAAGCAGCATCGCCACCACGATAAAACCCACAATCAAGCCCATCACCAAGATCATCAGCGGCTCAAGCAAACTAGCCATCATGCGCATCGCCTCATCAGTATCGCGCTCATAACTTGAGGCAACCTCTGCCAGGGATTCTTCGAGCTTCCCTGATTCTTCTCCTACGGTAATCAGGTTACTCATAAGCAGCGGAAAGACTTTTGAACCCTTAAGGCTCCTGCCAAATGAGCCTCCCTGCTCTAGCTCTTTATAACTCTGCTGTAGTTGTTTCTTGATTACCTCGTTGTCCAAAACCGGTATGGCAATATTGATTGCCCTTAAAATAGGTATTCCGCTCTTTAACAGTATGCTTAAAGTTCGGGCAAAACGCGCGAGTTCCGCCTTGAGTATAAAACTTCCTAAAACAGGCAGGCGCAGCTGCATGATGCTAAATGAGATCTTTCCTGCCGGAGTCCTTATCTGACGCTTGGCCACCAGGATAAAAGCGGATAGAATTATGATAATCCAGAGCCAATCATGGCGCAGGGTATCGCTGATAGAAATCAGTATACGCGTGGGCAAAGGGAGTTGTTCGCCCAGATTAGTAAATATCTGCATAAGGCGCGGCATGACAAAGGTAAGCATAAAAATAACCGTAGCCAAACCAACTACAGCCATCAATACCGGATAGGCCAATGCCATGCGTAGCCGCGAATACATCTCTTCTATTTTTATACGGTAGTCAGTGATACGCAGCAACGCATCAGAGAGGCCTCCGGTATCCTCTCCTGCGCGGATCAACGCTATATAAAGCGCGGAGAATACATTAGGGTACTGCGAGAGGCTACCGGAGAAGGTCTCGCCAGCCTTTACGCTGTCGTGGATATTACGCAGTATACTTTTAAGATTAGGGCTCTCGGACTGTTCCGAGATGATATTTAAAGCAGCCAGGATTGGCACCCCTGACCTCATTAAGCTGGCTAATTGCCGGCTAAAGATAGTAATCTCGCGGGAGTTTATCTTAATATTTATTTTATTGGGATAGGGCATTGGGGCTTGCGCTGAATCAAGAGCCTCTTCTATACGCACAGGCAGAAGCCCAAGCGCACTAATCTTCTCAACCGCCTCTGTTTCAGATGATGCCTCGATGATTGCCTCTACTATATCCTGGGGACCTTTCTTTGCGCGGTATTTGTACCTCATTATTCTCCTTCTGTTTTTATGTACTTATTTAACCTTGAGCGCTGGGCTCCGGTAATATCCAGAAAGCAGACCGCCACATTATAACTGTTAACATCTCCTGCCTCATCGATCCTCACTACCCGGGCAAGACATTCTATGGGCTCCTCATTATCAGGTAATTCTATCTTCATCTCTAAAATTGAGCCTATATCCAGCGGTTCATTAGAAACGAAAAGCATGCCGCCGGCCGAGATATCTCTGGTCACGCTTAGTTGCTCCGGCTTAAACCCGCGCTTGATGAGCTCCTCTTGCGATTTAAAAGCCTTGTAGCGTAAGTTTATCTTGCTGCTTAAGCGG
>JBAXNZ010000022.1:0-10165 GCA_037133515.1 bacterium | reverse complement strand
ATATATCGCAGACTCTTGATAAATCTTCATACTGCAATATGGACAGGACATGATGAAAAGGTTAAAGATTATCTTAAACGAATCGGAGTTTATTCATATGCAAGAACTAACTCTAACGGCGATTGGAAACAAGAAGAACAAGACGAAATAAGAACTTTACTAAATTTAGATAAATAATTGAAGAATACTTTTTGTGAATATATAAAATAAAAATGGAAAACATTTTATCAGTATTTGACAGAATTTCTAAAAATGTATTTTTAGCAGTTTATAATAGTTACTTACCAAATGCATGGACGAAATTTGTATTTAAGTATTTTTCTGAAGATACACTACCAAAAGATAAATTTGTCAAAAATATTTTCATAGGAATTGAAACTGGATTATTTTGGCGCTGCGGATTACCGTTATTTCTATGAAGACTGGTATCAAATTCCCAAAGAGCTCAATACGCCTGCCTGGAGCGAGCCGTATTTTGACGAGATCATTATGGCTACCTACTCCGTGCCTTTTTATGAAAATATTAACGGAGAGAGACGACTCAAGGGTATTATCTGCGCGGATATATCGCTAGAATGGTTAGAAAGAATAGTCTCTTCTGTTAAGGTGCTTGAAACCGGGGATGCCTATTTAATCTCAAGAAACGGAACGATCATAACTCATGCGCTTAAAGAACTGATTATGAACGAGTCTATCTTTAGCGTTGCCGAGGCCCGGGGTGATATGGGATTAAGAGAGACTGGAAGGAAGATGATCAGGGGAGAATCCGGTTTTGTGCCTTTTACCTCCATTGCCAGGAATAAGAAATGCTGGATGTATTATGCGCCCCTGCCTTCGACAGGCTGGACCCTGGCAGTGGTATTTCCGGAGGATGAGTTTCTGGCGGATATCCGCAGGCATAACCTGGTAGCAGGCTCTTTGGTTCTTGGCGGTATGATGCTTTTGATAATCGTGATTGTTTTGATCTCGCGTTCTATAACCAGGCCATTGCGCGCAATGGCTAAAGCGGCAGGGGCTATTGGCCGAGGGAACCTGGATATAGAGTTGCCCGTGGTAAAATCAGGGGATGAAATAGGAAAGTTGGCTCAGGCCTTCGCTTACATGAAGGTTTCTCTTAAAGACTATATAAATAAGCTTACCGAGGCTACTGCTGCCAAGGAGCGCATTGAAAGTGAGCTTAAGATCGCCAAAGAGATTCAGACCAGCATGCTGCCCAGGATTTTCCCGCCTTTTCCGGACAGGCAGGAATTCGATACCTTTGCCATGATGGAGCCGGCTAAGGAGGTAGGGGGAGACTTTTACGATTTCTTCCTGATTAACGATAAAAGGCTCTGTTTTCTTATGGGCGATGTATCAGGCAAGGGCGTGCCTGCGGCCTTGTTCATGATGATCACCAAGATTTTATTAAAAAACGAGGCTTTACAGAATACCCCGGTAAATGAGCTGCTCTATCGGGTAAATAATATTCTGGCGTTGGATAATAATACCTCTATGTTTGCTACTATCTTCTGCGCTATCCTGGATACCCAGACCGGGGAAGTTGAATTCGCTAATGCAGGGCATAATCCGCCATTGATCTATAGAAAAGGCGGAGATTTCGAGTTTTTAGCGGTGGATAAAAGTTTTGTCTTAGGCCCTATGCAGAATACAAAGTTTAGCCTTAGCAAAACAAGGCTTAATCCGGGAGATATGCTTTTTCTCTACACGGACGGAGTTACTGAGGCGATGAACCCTAAAAAAGAGTTCTTTTCTGAGGCCAGGCTAAAGGAAGCGCTCTCGCGCCTTAAGGAAAAGGATATCACCGAGATTATCAGGATGTTGAAGCGCCAGATAAGTGAATTCACACAGGGTGAGCCTCAGTCAGACGATATTACTATGCTGGTCTTAAAATATTTCGGTTGAAGATAATCGGAGAATAGGCTTGAAAAAAAATCATATCCGTATTGGCTTAGCGGTCTTGATCTCAGCTGTCTTTTATCTATGGATTAATTTTCTATTCTCCTGCGAAGAAGGCAGGGTAAGGAGGTTTATCCTAGAGGGTAAACGCTCGGCAGAGTCAAAGAATATCCTAGCCTGCGCCAATATGATCTCCCAGGACTATTCCGATAAATATAATAATGACCGCTCAACCCTGATCTATATTGCTAAAGAAGCCTTCGGTTATTATAAGGCTATTATTATCGCTATAGATAAAATCGATATCAAACTTGATGAGTCCAAAGATAGGGCCACGGTTGAAATAGTGGCTATGGCGTTATGTCAGTCGAAGGATAATAAGAGCGAGAAGATATTCGAGGAAGAGAAGGGCCGTTTCCGGGTTAAGCTTATAAAAGAGAAAGGCAAGTGGCAGCTTCTGGAGGTAGAGCTTCTGGAGAGGATGACTATTATGGGCCAGGCTATAGATGTGGTTTAGGAGCAATATTAAGAAAGGATGCCAGATGAGAAGATGTTTTTCATTTTTATTAGGACTCACGCTTATTTTATCCGCAGAATTATTGGCTCAAGAAACAAAAGGAAGTAATCAGGCCCAAGCCAGGAGCGCCTTAGAGGTCATTCATTCCCGCAAGAGCGTGCGTAACTATACCGGGGTACCGGCAACTAAAGAGCAGTTGGATACACTCCTTAAGGCTGCAATGGCCGCGCCTTCGGCAGTGGATAGAAGGCCCTGGGCCTTCGTTGTGGTTACGGATGAAAACCTATTGGCTAAATTAGCTTCTGGTCTTCCCTATTCCAAGATGGTTACGAGGGCCAAGGCTGCCATTGTGGTCTGCGGAGTCCTGGATAAGGCCCTAGAGGGTGAAAGTCAGGCATTCTGGGTGCAGGATTGTTCAGCTGCTACCGAGAATATCTTACTTGCCGCTGAAGCTATCGGCCTGGGCGCGGTCTGGACAGGGATGTATCCTTCAACAGAAAGAGTAACGTATGTGCGTCAGGTCTTAGGGATACCAGAGCGGGTTATTCCTTTGAATGTGATTGTCGTAGGTAATCCTGTCGGGACAGAAAAGCCAAAAGATAAGTTTGACCCTCAAAATATACACTGGAACAAGTGGCATGAAAAGTAAAGTATACTTTATTGCGGTAAGCGAACAAGATCAGCCCCGGGCTTTGGAGCTTAAACTTTTGCGCCTGCTTTCAAAGAGTAATATCCTTAATTGCATCGGTCAGAAAGACAATGTCGCGCTAAAAATGCATTTCGGTGAAGAGGGTAATACCGGCTATGTGCATCCGTCGTATCTGCGCATAATCTGCGACGCAATTAAGAAAAGAGGCGCGCTGCCTTTTTTAACAGATACCAATACCCTTTATCGCGGCAGGCGTCTTAATTCCAAAGAGCATCTTAAACTTGCCCATGAGCACGGATTTACTGCGGATGCCGTAGGCGCCGAGGTCGTAATACCGGATGAGACTAAAAAAGAGAATGTCGCGGAGCTTGAAATAAACCAACGGTTTATTAGAAAAGCCAAGGTGCTTAAAATATTCTTAGAGGCGGATGCAATAGTTGGGGTGGCGCATTTTAAGGGCCATATCATGACCGGGTTCGGAGGCGCGTTAAAGAATCTGGGCATGGGTTGCGCTGCCAGGGAGGGCAAGCTCGCCCAGCATTCGGATATCTCGCCTGTCGTTATTTTAAAAAATTGCACCGGCTGCGGTGAGTGCGTTTTAGTCTGCCCGGTAAAGGCCATCTCTCTGGTCAATAAAAAATCAAATATCGATAATGCAAAATGCATCGGCTGCGCCTCTTGCATTGCCGCCTGCAATTTTAGCGCAATTGAGGTAAATTGGGCTGCGGGAGGAGAGACTATTCAGGAGAAGATGGTTGAGTATACTAAAACCGTATTAAAGGGAAAAGAAAAAAAGAGCGCCTTTATTAATTTTGCGCTCAAGATTACCAAGGAATGCGATTGCCTGGCTAAGGATGATCCCAGGATCTCCCCTGACCTAGGGATTTTGTTATCAGCTGATCCGGTGAGTATCGATAAGGCAAGCCTGGATTTAATCAATAAGGCCTGCGCTAGGGATATATTTAAAGAGGCGCACCCCGAAAGAGACGGGAATAAACAACTCTGTTATGCACAGGCACTTGGTTTAGGAAGCCTCGAATACGAACTGATAACCGTGCAATGAAGATAAGATATGAGGTAGATCCGCATAACCGGCTGATTGCCGCCAGATCCAAAAAAGAATCCGCTTTAAATAAATACAGAGAAATCCTGGAAGGAAGATTTAGTATAGATAAACACAACTCGCTTATCTACCATCTGAAGAGATCAAGCGATTTTAGCCTGCCGCAGCAGATAAAGTTTCAAGGCCGCTGGTCTTTGAATAACCAGCATGACCTGGTCTTAACCCTGGATAAATGGAATAACCAGTGCCAGGGAGATAAACTAGTTATAAGCTGTAATATCATATCTGTCAAAGCCGATGAGCTGGTATTCTCGGCTATGACCAGGGATACTAAAGGCGAAGGACATTTTTATCTGTTAAAACTTACGGGATCCTGGCAGGCGGATGTTTATAACCGCCTCTCCTTTAGTATAGAAAAGGAAATGGGCCCTACCCAGAGGCTTACCTTAGAATGCGCCTGGGAAGTAGACAGAAGCAATAAACTAGTCTATAATTATACCAAGCAAGGCTTAAAAAGAAAAGATAAGCTAAGTCAGTCGATTACTTTCCAGGGTTATTGGGATATAATAGATAAACACAGAATTTCTTATATAATAAGCAGGGAGCTCGATTCACTCTTTGATTTTCAGGCTAGCTTTGAAAAACCATTAAAGAACTCCCTGCAATATCAAATAGGTATAGGTATAAATAATAAGAAAAGAACGCTTAAGATTTTTGGCAGCTGGAAGGCTAATAAGAAACTAGGCGTATGCTTTGAGGCCAAACAGGAAGGCAAAAAGATTCAGAATATACTCTTATCTACCTCCTACGCGATAGATGATAAACATAGCCTCCTGGTTGGCTTGCGCAATAGATCAAATAAGGATCTGGGCATAGAGGTCAGGCTATCCAGGAAATTTTTTGCCGATAATGGTGAGGCCTTTATTCAGGCCTTAGCATCTAAAAATGAGAAAGCAGTATCAGCCGGAGCAGGTTTTCGCTGGTAAGTCCATGCCTTCTATAAAAAAACAGCTGATTATTTTATTGCTTGCCTTAGCGCTATATGTCGCGTTTAGCGCAAGAGATTTTATATTCTTAAAGAGTTTATCTATAACCGCTATTGCTGCGGTTGTTGCAGAATCAGCCATTCTTTATTTTAAGAATAAGAAGTTGTCTCTAAGTGAGAGTTCGATTATCTCGGGGTTAATCGTAGGTTTTGTGCTCTCTAGCGATTCAAGGCCCGCGGTTCTTATTTTAGCCTCGGTATTTGCTATCTCCTCCAAGTATTTAATCCGGGTGAATAAACGGCATATCTTTAACCCTGCCGGCCTGGGTATATTGCTTGCGATGCTCTTCTTTGGAGCTAATAGCGAATGGAGGGGCACCTATCTTTGGTCTATACTTCTGCCCGCAGGATTTTACCTTGCCTATAAGATCCGTAAGCTAAGCCTGGTCGTTAGTTATTTTTTGTGCACTTTTATTTTATTTGGGGCTCAGGCGCTCTGGCAGAAGACTCAGCTGATAAACATCTTAGGCGTGCTTAGTTATTTTTTTATTTTTATCATGCTCGTCGAGCCAAAGACTACTCCCCTCAAGACCAATCTTAAAATAATCTTTGGAGCAGCTGTAGCGGGCTTGATTTTTATCTTAAGTAACCTGAGGATTAGGTTTGATGCGGAGTTGGCGAGTTTGTTGTTTTTAAATTTATTTGTGTTGTTTTTAAATAGGTTGCCAGAGGTAAAGGCGATAAAAATATAAGCGAGGAGGAGATATGAAGCGAATAGCGGGGTTGATAGCTTTGTTTACTTTATTTGCAATCGGTAGCCTAGCCTTGGCGCATCCGCCTTCAGATATAATTATAACCTATGACCCCGCAACTAAGATCCTTAAGGCGGTCATAATGCACCAAGTGGGTAATCCGCAGGCGCATTTTATCAATAAGGTTGATGTTTCTTTAAGCGGAAAAGAAATAATTACTCAGCATATCAGCCGGCAGGATAACAATAACAGCCAGGCCGTGAGCTTTCTTATCCCGGATGCCTTAGGTCCGGGTAAGCTTTCTGTGGAGGCCTACTGCAGCATAAGCGGGAAATTAGAGAAAGAGATAGAATTCAAATAGGAGATAGCCTCGTATGTTTTTTTGGTTATTCTGGATAATATTCTTAGCCATAGCAATCAGCTCGATCTCTTTAATACGGACTGCTTTATCCCAGCAGGATACTCAGGAGGGGCAGGAGAGGAGGCGCCAGAAACATGACCAGGCAGCCAGGGATTCGGAGATCTCAAACCGCGAGCAAAAGTTATCCAAGCTCTCCGAGCAAGTTAATGCTCTTCAGGCGGAATTAGAAAAAACAAAGTCAGAATACTCAAAACTTGAGAAAGAAGCCCAGGTAAACAAAAAGAAAGAAGCTGATTTAAAAGAGGAGCTCATCCGCAGGGAGCAATGGGTTGCCAAGAGCGAAGATCTTCTAAAGAGAACCAAGGAGGAGGGCTCAGACTTTGGAAGGAAGCTGGTTGAAAAAGATAAAGAGGCCCAGGAGGCCTTCACTAAGAATGTGGATTTAAATCGCTCCTTGCGCGAGGCAGCAGAGAAGTACAAGTTGCTTGAGAATGAGGGAAAGGCTAAATCCGAAGAGATACAGATTTTAAAAGTACAGATCGATAAATTTCAAAAAGAGATCCAGGAGCGCATAAAAGAGATAAGGACTCACGCTGCCACCATATCCGAATTCAAGAGGATGCAGGAGAATAACGAGTGGGTCTCAAAGAGCGACTTTGAAAAGTTAAATGATGAGTACGGCCAGATAGAAAAAGAACTCGAGTCTAAAGAGCTGCATATAGAGGCCTTAAATCAGGAGATAGCCAGGCTAAAAGTAATTTTTGAGAGCAGCCAGATTGTCACTCCGGAGCCTAGTGAAAAAGCAGAGCCACTTGCCGCAGCGCAGGAAGAGGTAGCCATTGTCCCAATAGAAAAAACAGAAGAAAGGCCGCCGGAAGAAATTCCTCCCGCAGAAGAGGCAAAGGAAGAGCAGGTTTTAGAAACAGTCACTCAGGAGGAACCGCAGAAAATAGAAACGTCCCCTATTGCGGAGCGCCGCGTATTACCTAAGATAAATTTAAATAAGACCAGAAATATCGGGATTATAGCGCATATCGATGCCGGAAAGACTACCACTACCGAGAGGATACTTTTTTATACCGGCAAGTCATATAAAATAGGAGAGGTTCACGACGGTAAGGCGCAGATGGACTGGATGAAGCAGGAGCAGGAGAGGGGGATCACTATTACTGCAGCGGCCACTACCTGTTTCTGGAATGATCACCGTATTACCATCATTGATACGCCAGGCCACGTTGATTTTACGGTGGAGGTTGAACGCAGCCTAAGAGTCCTGGATGGCGTGGTAGCGGTATTCTGCGCCGTGGACGGGGTCCAGCCTCAATCAGAGACTGTCTGGCGCCAGTCTGACAAATATAAGGTACCTAAGCTCGCCTTTGTAAATAAAATGGACAGGACAGGCGCTGATTTTTTCGCTGTGCTTAAAGGTATTGAAGAAGACCTGGGGGGGAATCCGATTCCGTTACAGATCCCCCTGGGTAGCGAAGATACCTTCCGGGGGATTATTGATCTTTTAGAAATGAAGGCGTATATATACGAAGAAGACTCGATGGGAAAAGAATTTAAAGTAGAAGATATACCGGCTGAATTTAAGGAGGCTGCGGATAAATACCACCACATTATGATAGAGAAGGTCTCTGCGACTGATGAGGCCCTGATGAAAAAATACCTGGAGGCCCCGGATACAATAACCAAAGAGGAGCTGAAAGCCGCTATCCGTAAAGGCACGGTAGCCAATATCATGGTTCCTTTATTATGCGGCTCTTCCTTTAAGAATAAGGGAGTGCAGAAAGTACTGGATGCGGTAGTAGACTACCTTCCTTCTCCTTTGGATCTTCCCGCGGTCGAAGGGCATGACCTGGAGGACCCTGAAAAGAAATACCCGCGTAGTCCTGACGTAAATGAACCTTTAGCTGCCTTTGCCTTTAAAGTCCAGACTGACATGCATATGGGAAAGCTTGTATATGTGCGGGTTTATTCCGGAGTCATGGAGAGCGGTTCCTATGTCCTCAATACCACTAAAAATAAAAAAGAGAGAGTAGGCAGGATCGTGCGTATGCACGCCAACCAGCGGGAGAATGTAGATTATGCCTTGGCCGGCGATATCGTGGCAGTAATAGGTTTTTCTTATACTATTACCGGAGATACGCTCTGTAATCCCGAGAGCCCTATTTTGTTAGAAGCAATACAATTCCCTGCGCCTGTAGTTTCTCTGAGTATTGCGCCCAAGAGCCGTTCTGACCAGGATAAGCTGGGGCGCGGCCTGGCCCGTCTTGCAGATGAAGACCCCACTTTTATGGTGCAGACTGACGAAGAGACAAAGGAGACTATCCTTACCGGTATGGGAGAGCTGCATCTTGAGATCATCGTAGACAGGCTTAAAGAAGAGTTCGGCGTGGAGGCGATAGTAGGTAGGCCAAGGGTTGCCTATCGCGAGACTATCGTAAAGAGCGCAAATGCCGAGGGTAAATATATCAAACAATCAGGAGGCCGCGGCCAGTATGGGCACGTGGTTATGGAAATCTCTCCGGCCCAGCAGGGGGAAGGCGTAGTATTTATAGATAGCATTAAGGGCGGGGCAATCCCTAGGTCATTTATACCGGCAGTAGAGAAGGGTATTAAAGAGGCCACCCAAAAAGGTGTTTATGCCGGATATCCGATAGTAGATGTAAAAGTGGACCTGGTTGACGGTTCCTTCCATGAAGTAGATTCTTCTGAACTTGCTTTTAAATTTGCCGCGATACTGGGGTTTAAGGAAGGGTTTATGAAAGCTACCCCGGTACTCCTTGAGCCTTATATGTCGCTTGAGGTTATCACGCCTGAGGAATATGCCAATAGCGTTATCGGGTATATCTGCTCCTGCAGGGGCAAGATCCTGAATATGGATACTAAGGGCAAACAAAAGATAATTTCAGCCGAAGCGCCATTGGGTGAGATGTTTGGCTATGCCACTAATTTCCGTTCTTTAAGCAGCGGCCGCGCCAATGCCTCTATGGAGTTTTCTAAATACCTGCAGGTTCCTGCCGAGATCTCCGCCAAGATCATTGCCGAAAAAAACGAACAAAAGAAGGCACGGTAAATGAATTGAACGGCAGGTAATTTTATGGTAGAATCTCATACAGTAATCGAGAGAGATTTATTTAGCAGGATATCCGGAGTAAAGAAATGTTTTCCCTCCTAACGCTATATATATTTACGGCACTCATCAGTATTCTAATCGCCCTTTTCTTGGTCAATTTTGCCAGGGTCTCTAGCCAGGTGGCCCTAAGGTCTGAGAACAAATTAAAAAGAGCGCAGTATCCGCAGGAAGGGAAATTACTGGATGATGCCTTGCGTAATACAATATTTGAGCAAGTAAGCGAGGTAGTAGGTTCTAAGGAGCGCGGCCAGGAGATTGTAGAAAAAGTATCGCAGGCCATCTCAGAGGAATTAGAAAAGAAGGTAGGGCTACAGACCCAGGAGCTCAGCGATAAATACGAAAACATCCTTGAACAGAAGAATAAGACCGAAGAGATAGTCTGGAAAAAATATAATAAAGTACTCTCTGACAAAAAGAATACAGAGGCAGTAATAAGGAGTATTGCTGAGGGCTTGGTGGTAGTGGATTCCAAGGGCAAGGTTATCATGATGAACCCTGCGGCAGAAAGGCTGCTTGAGGTATCCAGGAAGGAAAAGCTCGGCAAGGATATTTTAGATAACCTTAAAGAAGAACAAATGATTTCCCTTGTTAAGGGCGCGCCGGAAAAAGAGGACAAAGAGATAGAGTTAATCAGCCATCACGACGATACTAAAAAAGTCCTTAGGGCAAGCAGCGCGGTTATTGAAAACGAAAACGGACAAACCATCGGCATGGTCTCTGTCTTAAGCGACATTACCAAGCAGAAAGAGCTGGACCAGATGAAATCAAGTTTTGTTGCCAGCGTTTCGCATGAGCTGCGTACA